>NZ_MZGS01000023.1 GCF_003111625.1 Methanobrevibacter thaueri
TGGGAATTTGATTACAATTTACAAATAGGAGTAGACGAATATAAAGGAATAATCGTATCATCATCACTCACACAAAATCCAACAGACGTATTCGAACTAATACCTCAAATAGAACAAATAAAAGAAATATTTGGTGCTTTAGCACCAAATACACAAATTTCAGCCGACAATGGCTACTCAACAAACGAAAACATAGACTATCTAGTAGAAAACCACCTAGATGGCTACATATCCACACGAAAACTCTCAAGAAAACTCAAAAAAATCAATAAAAAAGATAAACCATTTGGAAAAGACAAATTCATCTTCGATCATGAAAAAAACACATATATCTGCCCAATGGGTCAGATACTTGAAAACCAAAAAAGTTACAAAAACAACTCACGAATAGCATACTGGACAAACAACTGCAAAACATGCCCAAAACACCAAGAATGCTGTGGAAAAAGATACAATAGAATCATAACCGATTATGGAAATCCAAATAAAATAAAAATGCTCAGAAAAATGGAAACAGATTGGGCTCAAGAAATCTACAAAAAACGATCAAAAACAGCAGAATGGCCATTTGGAAATATAAAACAAAATCTAAAAGTAACAGAATTCAACACAACTGGACTAAAAAGAACACAAACAGAAGCAAAATTACTCGCAATATCACACAATTTAAAACGAATATACAACGAAACAATACAAAACGAACTCATACACCAAAACAACAAACAAAATACCTGAAAATAATAAAAATTAATGCAAAAAAATTTTTAAAAAATAATTAATTTTGAGTCGCCCTCAAAAAAGAAAAAAAGAGGAAAAAATTTTATTATTTGCCTTCTTTTTCTATCCATAATAACATTGCTTCCTCGATTGCTTTTGAGTACCATCCAGTCTTGAATAACATCTTACTGGAGGCCAATCTGCGAAAATTCAAGTCAATGTCATTATTGATGCTAATTGTAACACGTCTGTTTCTAGTCATACAAATAAATTGCATATACTACTTTATAAATCTAATGGCTTTCTCTAAAGTCATTTTGACGTGAAAACATTAAGATTGTCCTGTTAAGGAAAAAATAATAATTACTGGGAAACATTATGAAAAAAGTTATGCCCCATATAAAAACTCGAAATGCTTTATGCCGTCTTCCAGGTATTCGTCGGAAACCTTCCTAAAGCCCAGGCCAATGTAAAAATCAGTCAGATAGGCCTGGCCGGAAAGCCTGATTCTATCCTTGCCCAAATCACTCGTGATGAATTCGATAGCCTTTTCCATCATCATTTTCGACAATCCCCTGCCACGATATGGCTTTTTGACAATCAATCTGCCTATTGCCATTTCATCAAATGAGACATTTTCCGGAATAATCCTTAAAACGGCAATGATTTCATCATTATCCTTTAAAAAAAGATGGTAAGAGACCTGGTCCTTGTCATCCAAGTCCTGATATACACAATCCTGCTCAACAACAAAGACTTCCAGTCTTAATTTGATTATCCCATACAGCTCATCAAGAGACAATTCATTGAATTTCTTCAAAAAGCAATCCATTTTTACACCATTCAGTCCAACGGAAGATGCTTGAACCTTACCTTATCCTTCAATTTCTTTAAGTCATCGGATATCAGGAATATCTTTTCACCGTCAATGAATGTCTTATAACTCCAGCCGTCACCGTATTGGGATATCACATATTCTCCCCCAATGGAATTGTCCTCAGGGATTTCATCCTCTTCGATTTCAATATTCTCTTCGATTTCAATATCTTCTGAAACCTGGTTTTTGTTGATTCTCTTAATTGATTGGTAAAACCCTTTAAATACTGGATTTCCCAATTGTCCCTGAAAATACCATGTTAGAACATCACTGTAATTCATTCCAATGCGTGAAGCTGACTTATACAATGAGTTTTCATTCCTATATTCATTTAGAAATAGCTGGGAATGTTTCTTCAAGCACCCATAAGAATAGTTTCCATACTTCAATTGCTCATGCATCAATCTTGATTTCAGGGAAATGTTGCGTTTCAGTAGGCTGTCCAGCATATCATTGTGATTCATCAACATTATTTTTGAAACTAAAAGCATATAAATCTTTAAGAATTAATTCAACAAAAAAACCCTCCAAAATTATCCGATTATTTTGGAAACATTTAAATATAAAAAAAACATATATAATAATCGATGTGAAATTAAGTTCATATCTAAAATTTGGACATCAGTCAACCATTTTATAATCTCCAAAATGATTCAAAATGTTCAAAGCGGAAGTAGAATACAGGCTGCTTCCACTACTCCCCCTTTTTTTAAAAAATCAAACATCATCAAGAATGCTTTCATCCGCTCCGGCAATTTCAACCAAGTATTCGGCCTCGACAATGTGGAGCTTGGACGGTATTATGATACAGTGAAGAGGGCCTCCGAAATCAAAATCAATCAGCTCGGATATCCTGCCCGCACGGACAACGACATCATTGGATCCGACACGGGCTATTCCCATTGCCAATGTGTCCTCAGTGATTAAACCCTCACGGTCCAAGTCATTTTTAATGTTCATCAGATATTCCAAACCCTGATTGACAGTCATGTAACGGTCCTTGTGGGCCTGAATATCAAGCAAAACCAAAGTGTGCAAATCCATCTTAAGATTTTCCTCAATGGCTTCATAAGGTGATTTAGGATAGAAATTATAGTCTGGGAAAGGAATGGTTGTGACTTTACCGAACTTGTAGCCCTGCAATCCTGAAATGGCAGGTGCTGAAGACAAGATTGATGACCCGTGAATAACCTCATAATCAATTCCCTTTTTAGAGCATTGAACTAAAAAATCGCTATGGGTGGTTGCAATCAACGGATCTCCACCTGTGACCAATGCCACATCGCTTGTCTTGGCCTCCTCAATGAATTTATGCTCCTCTTCAACTTCTCCTCTGACCAAGACCTCAATTTCCTGACCGACCAGCTCCTCAATAGCTTCAAAGCTTGAACCGAACAGGCGTGATGTGAAAAACTCAGCATAAATCTTATCAACATTTTTTAAACATTCCAAACCCTTAAGGGATATGTCCTTCTCATCAAATAATCCTAAACCAACTAAATAAAACATAATACTATTTATAATAATTTAAGCATAAATAACTTTATGAAATGTGTGAAAGTTCCATTAAGACAATTAAATGATACCCGTATAAAATTAATGGAAAATGGGCTAATGAATATGGAATATAGGATTAAAGCAAGCGACGAATGGGGATATATTCCAATCAATGAAGACATCGACGATTATGAGATTGTGGACATTGAATTAGAGCCTATGAAAAAAGTTCCACACAATTTTTCTGAACTTCTCAAGGACGAATTGAGCGAGAAGGAGATTGACGGCCTGAGAACATCCTTTGACACCATTGGGGATGTTGTTATTTTAGAGATACCTGAAGATTTGCAGGACAAAAAACTTAAAATTGGCGAAGCTGCGCTTAAATTTACAAAAAGAAAAGCCATCTACATGAAAAAAAGCGCAGTCAAGGGCACAACACGTGTGAGGGAACTTGAATTCCTCGCAGGAGTTGACGATTCCGTGACAATCCATAAGGAACACGGAGCACGCTTGAAGCTTGACGTGCGCAAGGTCTATTTTTCACCTAGATTGGCGACCGAGCGAAAGCGAGTGATGGAAAGCGTTGCAGACGGTGAAAGAATCCTGGACATGTTCTGTGGAATCGGACCGTTTCCTATTGTCATTGCAAAAAACAGGAATGTTGACATCACTGCAGTAGACATCAACGATGAGGCAATCAAATACCTTGATGAGAACATTGAGTTGAACAAGCTAAAGGGCAGCATAAAAACATATTGCGGAGATGTCCGTGAGGTGAGCGAATCATTTAACTCAAAGTTCGACAGGATAATCATGAATCTTCCTGGACTTGCATACACTTTCCTTGATGTTGCATTTGATTTGATTGAAGAAAATGGAATAATCAACTATTATGAGTTCTCAGATTCATATGAACAGGGAATAGAACGATTAAATGATGCAGCAGCAAAATCTGGAAAAGAAGTAAAAATAATCAACTGCAGAAAGGTAAAATCAACATCACCTGGCGAATGGCACGTTGCCATCGACGGAAAAATAGTAAAAAAATAGAAAAGAATTGAACTTTCCTATCTAGAATTGGATCCTGTTACCGGTCCAATCGTCATCATCATTAAATGCATTGAATTTCTTTTCGTCTTCAATATACTGTTCCATATCACGGTATAGTTTTACTCTGAAAATGTCCGGATAAGCAATATATAACATGTCTCCGTTGTCACGGGTTTCTTTTACGTAAGTTTCTTCAAATTCAATGATTGTATCTTCTTCTTTGTTGAAATGATGGACCTCATTTGCACATAATATCTTGAAGTGTACAAAGTCATCTTTTAACAATTCCTTAACCAAGTCTTTTATTAAAGGTGGGTAGTCCTTACCCTTACCGCTTTTAATTTCCATATAATCCCTCATATTGTCATTTAACTATTATCAAATCTTTAATTTAAAGAGTTGTAATGTTATATTTACATTTGGAATTCATTGCATAAATATTTATATATCCCACAATCTAGATTGGGTCGATGATTCCCTTTTCCGTAATGATTCCGGTTATCAGTTCCTTTGGAGTTATGTCAAATGCAGGGTTGATGACCTCAGTCCCTTCAGGACATATTCTGGCTCCGCCATAATATCTTACCTCATCACCGTCCCTCTCTTCAATGATTGTGTCATAGATTGATATCTCATTGTCAAAGGTTGAGTATGGCGCTGCCACATAGAACGGTATGTCATGATGCTTTGCGGCCAATGCCACCATGAATGATCCTACCTTGTTTACAACTCCTCCACGGGCAATTCTGTCCGCTCCGATTACGACCTTGTCAATCTTGCCCTGTGACATTAAAAATCCTGATGCCACATCCGGTATCAGCTTAACCGGAATGTTTTCCTGCTGCATTTCCCATACGCTTAGGCTTGCCCCCTGGCCACGGGGACGGGTTTCATCGCAAATCACATTGATGTTCTTGCCGGCATCGCGTGCTGCCCTGATGACTCCTAGTGCAGTCCCATAATCCACACAGGCAAGAGCTCCTGCATTACAATGGGTCAAAATAGTGTCTCCATCGTCAATCACTTCAGCACCGTATTTTCCAATGGCTCTGTTTGTGGCCATATCCTCCTCATACATCTTAAGCGCTTCAGCCAATGCATCATCACTATCCAACACCCTGTCAACCGCCCAGAACAGATTCACGGCAGTTGGTCTTGCGGATTTGATTTCATCGGCAGCCTTGTCCAAATCGACACCTTCAATATCAGCCAAAGCCATTCCGAAAGCGGCAGAAACACCAATAGCCGGAGCACCTCTTACAGTCATGTTTTTAATTGCAACAATAACATCCTGATAGTTATCGCAATAAACATAGGACAACTCATCAGGAAGTTTTCTTTGATCAATAAGCTTTAATTTATTATCTTCCCATTCTAGTGTTTTCATTTTAACACCTGATTACAAAAAAAGTATAGAAAAGCGAAAGCATAATTACATGTTAGTTTCTAATTTTTGTTATGCAAAAATGCATAGAGTATTTATAATTATGCTTCCCGTCTAATTTAATATCCAAAATTGGATTGATTAGAGATGTATTAAAAAATACATCTAATTAATAGTTTTTTCAATTATCATTTATAAAGATTTACTTAAAACCTTAAAAATGCAATATTTTTTGACCCGCCAAAAAATTTATGCATTTTCTGTCATGATTGGGACCACTTGTTTTTTACGGGAAACCACGCCTTCAAGCAAAACAGTATTGTCTTCCAGTTTGACGCCGTATGCCTTTTCAACGAGACATGCACTTTTACCCAAAGCGATGACCTGTGAATTGCTGTTGACAATATCAGTGATTAAAAGCATGAACAGATCCAAATCCTCTTCCTCAATTATTTTGCTCATTCCCTCTTCAAGGTCATCCTTCATTGCCATCACATCTGAGATGTCGGCGGTGTTGACCTGGTTTACAATTGACTTTACATCCTTGAAATCGATTTGCTTTGCATCCAATGCCAAAATCTCATCGATTGAAAAGCTGCTCAAGTCAGTTCCAGCCTTAAGCATTTCCAAACCGTATTCCTCATAGTCGATTCCGGCAATTTCTGCGAGTTTCGCAACAGCCAACTTATCGTCTTCGGTGGTGGTTGGGGATTTTAAAAGCAGGGTGTCTGAAATGATTGCGGATAACATCAATGTGGCAATTTCCTTAGTGATTTCCACACCGTTTTCCTCATACAATTTACATAAGATTGTTTCAGTACAACCTACAGGCTCAAATCTTAAGAATAATGGATATGATGTTTCCAATGCTAATTTATGATGGTCAACGACTTTTAGAATGTTTGCGTTTTCAAGGTTGTCCACTGATTCGGCAGGGGAGTTGTGGTCAACCAGAATCACATCAGCGCCATCTTCGACACCTTCCAAAAGTTCAGGGGCTTCCATGCCCAAATAATTCAAGATGAATTCTGTTTCCTTATTAATATTACCTAATCTATAAGCTTTAGCATCAGCATTTCCCAATTCATGTTCCAAGTTAGTCATTACTAAACTGGAAGTAATTGAATCACTATCTGGACTTTTATGTCCAAAAACATAAGTTTCAACCATATTATCTGTCCTCTTAAAAAATTTATTATTTTAGATTATATAATCATCTAAGTAATATTTAATTTTGTAGAACAAAATATTTAAAATTAATATAACAATATTAATATAGTGATATTATGAATATAGACAAAAACTATAACGACAAAGAATTAACATTAACTGTTGAAGGCCGCATTGATACGCTCACTTCTAAAGAGTTGGAAGAGGAAATTACTGCAGAAATGGGCAATTTTGACTCTTTAATACTCGATTTTGCAGATTTGGAATATATTTCAAGTGCAGGCCTTAGAGTTTTAATATCAACACAAAAAAAATTAAAAGCAGACAATATTCCAATGATTATTAAAAACGTTACCGATTCCGTTAATGAAATATTCAGAATGTCCGGTTTTGATAAGATTCTGAAGATAGAATGAACTCAATAACATTAAACCCCGATTTGCAGGAATTATACCCTCTGAATGAGTTTATTTTAGAGGAACTTCCTGAAGAAAACCTTCAAGTTAATCTAATTGTTGAAGAAATATTCGTAAATATCGTTGATTACTCAAAAACAGAGTTTATAACCGTCAATATTGAATATGAAGAGCCGACTTTGACACTTGAATTTATTGACAATGGAATTCAGTTCAATCCCCTCTTAAAAGAGGATCCTGAAACTCCAACAACAATCGAGGACAGTCAAATCGGAGGGCTTGGAATTTTTTTAACAAAAGAAATGGCAGATGATTTATATTATCATTATGCAAACGGTGAAAATCACTTGAAAATTATCAAAAAAGTGGAATAATGAATGATAAAGTAAAACAAATAATAGTTCCTTTTATATTAATGATCATATTCAATTTAGGAATTTTTTATTTGAACCATGGGCAAAATTTCGGAGAGGGATTTGCCCCCCATGATGGAATACTTCTAATTGCCGGACTGCTTTTCGGACCCTATGGTGCACTCGGAGCGGCAATCGCAAATATTATATGTGATTTGATTAGAGGTTATACACCAATACTTACAGTGCTATCCGCCGTTGTAGGATTTGGAATATCCTGCCTTACATATAAATTATGGTACGGCAATTATAAGGGCAGACCAGAAGTAACCAGCCCAAAATTAAATAATACATATAACATTCTTTTATTTATAGGAATTACCCTTTTCTCCGGCTTTTTATATTCCGTGCTGCATGGGAAGCTATTCTATCTACTCTATCCCCAAATCAAGGTTGGATCTTACATTATAGGATATAGATACTTCTTTAACTTCATCAATTCATCATTCATTTTTGGAATAATTGGACTGAGGCTTTCTGACAGAATCAACTTCATAAGCATTCCGAAAACAACTCAAAATATATCAAAAGAAAAGTTTTACAATTATTTAAGGCTCGCCTTTCCTATCATCATAATAGCTGTAGTGATAATTGATGCCGTCTTTACTTTGAATAAATACATTGCCATTGGCGAGGTAATAATTATTATTTCAATCATATTTATTTATTTAACAAAACCGATAACTGCAAATATATTGGTTAAAAAGTCAAAATCGATTCCGGAAGAGATAATGAACATCTTCCATATGACAGTATTGGTCATAATCATCCTTGGAGTTTTAATGTCCTATGACCCGATATTGCTTACCGCAGTTGACTATTACCTGCCAATAAGCATGAATGAAATAGCAATCTCCATGATGATGCTGATAGATATATTACTGCTTATTTTCCTCATGCCATCATTAGCTGTTTTAAAATATATTGAACTTAAAGTTATCGAACCTATTCAATCATTTTCAAGAATTGAAGAGTACATACATGAAAATGAAAAGATAGAGTCCGATGGACTGGTAAACATCTATTCCAAATACATTAATGACGAAACGGAAATAGGCACCTTGGCCCGCTCATACACAGATTTGATTACCTTCAACAACAATTATATTGAAAACATACATGAGATCGAAAGTGACAAGGAGCGCATTAAAGCTGAACTTGATATTGCAACCAGGATTCAGGCCTCAACCCTGCCAACTGAAAACATTACCACTGATGCATACATTGTTAACGGATATTCACATCCTGCCAAGGAGGTTGGAGGGGACTTCTTTGATTATTATGAGTTGAATGACGATGAGGTGGTCATTGTGATTGGAGATGCATCAGGAAAAGGTGTCCCAGCAGCAATCCTTGCGATGATTACTCAAGTCATTGTAAAACAATTGATTCAGACCGAATTGGATCCATCAAAGGTTTTATACTCACTCAATAATCAATTATGTGAAAAAAATTCCGAATCAATGTTTTTAACATTGTGGCTTGGTGTCTATAACAAGACAACCGGAAAACTGACATTTTCAAATGCAGGACATAATCCTCCATTGATAAATGAAGATGGCAAATTCAGATATCTAAACATTGATAGCGGCATTGTTCTGGGCATAATGGAAGACTTTGATTACATTAATGAAGAAATTACCTTGACAGATGAGATTGTGGTATACACAGACGGAATAACAGATGCCAACAATGAAGAAAATGAAATGTACGGCGAAGATAGGCTTTTAAACTTCTTCAATGAATTCAAAAGTGATAACGATCCAATCAGGCCACTGTTAAGTGATATTCATAATTTCACCAAAGGTGCAGAACAATTTGACGATATGACATTATTGTACCTTAAGATAAAATGATTAGACTAGCCTATTGCAATGTGGAAAACCTGGATTTGAAAAAGGCCTACAGTTCTGTTTCTAAAGACCGTCAGGACAAAATCGATTTTTACAGATTCGAAAAAGACAAGAAACTTAGTGCAGGGGCCTATTTGCTTTTGAAAAAATTACTGTCCGAGGAAAACATCACCAATCCTCTTTTTAAAACTGAAAAATATGGTAAGGCATACATATCCAACTTTGAAAATGTTTATTTTAATTTGAGTCATTCCGGCAAAATGGTTTTGTGTGCAATATCTGATAGGGAAGTTGGTGTAGACATCGAATATAGCGACCCTGAAATTGATTTAAACATAGCCAAACTTTACTTCTATAATGGAGAGTATGAAAGCATAATGAACTCCCAAAATCCAGCAGACGAATTCTTCAAATATTGGGTTTTGAAAGAAAGCTATATGAAATACACAGGTCTTGGAATGAATCTGAAGTTGGACAGCTTTGAAATAAAAATAGGGGATGAAATCAAACTTAAAAATGATGATGAAGGTTTGAAATTCAACCTGTTCAATGTTGAAAATTATAAGATTGGGATAGCAAGTCACTATGAGGTGTCAAATCTGATAGAATATGATGTCACAGAGCTATGACACTATCCCCAAGTATTTTAAGCGTCAGAACTTGTTTTTCTGTATTTTTTAAGGAACAATATTGCAATGACCACCGTTGCAATGATGGAAATCGCATTTGCAATCATCGAAGGCAACATTAAACCTTCAGGAGCCTGCAAGATATAACCGAAAACAATTAGAGTACATGCAGTAGCTGGAATAAATGCCACAAAATAATGCTTTCCCTTTTGAATCAAGTAGACACTTGCGGCAAACAATACCACTGTAGCAATTATCAATTGAACCCATGCGAAGTATCTCCAGATCAAACTAAAATCAACAAATGTCAAGGCAAATGCAACCAAAAACAATGGAACGGCCAATTTTAGTCTTGAGTGCAATTTTTCCTGATTTAATTGCAGGGTATCTGCCAATGTAATTCTTGAACTTCTAAGAGCAGTGTCTCCACTAGTGATTGGACAAATTACAACACCAATAACAGTTAAAATCAACCCAATCGGCCCAAGCAAGGTAATTGCCATCTCATTTACACCAACAGAAGGGGCTGCCCCATAAATTACTGCAAGTTGAGGTTGGCCATGGAAAAATGCCATTGCAATGGCTGCCCAACATAAAGCTGTTAAACCTTCCAGCACCATTGCCCCGAAAAATACTGGCCTTGCATCTTTTTCAGTTTGTATACATCTGGCAACAATTGGTGATTGGGATGCGTGGAAACCAGAAATTGCTCCACATGCTATTGTAACAAACAAATATGGGAATATTGATTTTTCGGTTAAGTATAGTCCTTGTGTAGTAAATTCAGGAATTGTGTATGCAGGATTCAATATTAATGCTCCTGTCATTAAAATCGCCATGACCAAGAATAGCGCTCCAAAAATAGGATAGACTTTCCCAATGATTTTATCTATTGGGAACAATGTGGCAATTAAAAAGTAAACAAAGATTACTACAAGCCAAATCAATGTAGGGACACTTGTCAAACTAGCAAGTAACTCAGCAGACCCAGTAGCGAAAGTAGCCGCAACAAGAACCCCAGTTATAACAATAAGGACTGCAACTATCTTTTGAACTTTTCCTCCTAAAAACTTAGAAATGATTTCAGGCATTGTCAGACCATCATTTCTCAAAGACATGAATCCTGAGAAGAAATCATGAACAGAACCGATGAAGATGGTTCCAAAAACAATCCATAAGAATGCAGCAGGACCAAACAATGCTCCTTGAATAGCTCCAAAAATGGGTCCCAAACCCGCAATATTTAAAAAATGAACTAAAAAAGCCTTGAATTTAGACATTGGCATATAATCAACACCATCCGCCAATCTATGGACTGGTGTTTCAATAGCTTCATCAACGCCTGCAATTCTTTCAATGAATTTACCATAAACAAAATAAGATGCGACCAATGCCGCAAAACAAATAAAAAAAGTATACATAAATTATTTCTCACCTAAAATAAAAAAAAAAATAATTTAGTAATGACTTTGTGGAGTCATTCCTAAATGATGATCTTCACTTTTCTTACCCGGAATTCCGTAAGCATCTGCTCTACATTGTGTGCATGCCCTGAATACCGGAATTATTTCTTCAACTTCCTCTCTGATTGATTCCATCATAGAACAGTCAGGCCTTTCCAGGTCTTTCATTTTTCCTAATGGAATTAAAGGCAAAATGTTCATCATGGCAGCGCCACGTTTTTCAACTTCACGGGCGATTTCGACAATATGCTTATCATTAACTCCCGGAATTAAAACGGAGTTTACCTTAACCACCAAACCATTATCAGCTGCCTTTTCGACACCATCCAATTGGTTTTTGATTAGGATTTCCACTGCTTCACGACCTTTATAAACCTTTCCTTCATATTTAATGAATGAATAAATGTTTTCTGCAATAGCAGGATCAATAGCGTTAATTGTGACAGTGACTGAGTTTACTCCAAGTTCAGCCAGCTTATCGGCATATTTTGGAAGTAAAAGTCCATTTGTACTCATACATTTAATTAAATCAGGTTGCTCTTTTGCTAATTTTTCAAAGAATTCAAATGTTTCCTCATTTGCAAGTGAATCCCCCGGACCTGCAACTCCAACTACTGAAATTGGTCCGTCTGCGGTAACATCATTAATATGAGTTATTGCATCATCTGGCTTCATTATGCAACTTGTAACACCTGGCCTGTCTTCTTCATTGTTAATGTCTCTTGTACAGAAGTTACAGAATATATTGCATTTAGGTGCAACTGGTACATGTGCTCTTCCGACTTTATCATGCATTTTTTCATTAAAGCATGGATGTGCTCTTGTTATATGTGCAAATCTTGAACCTTTATGTTCATTCATATTACCACTACTCCTCTAAAATATAACTACTGTTAATTTGTATTAATACGAACAAATATATAAAGTTTTCTAAATACCCTTATTCAACTCTTCTATAAACTCATGAGCTTTATCAATCCATTCATCCTTAATTAACTCATCAGTAGCTACAACACACACTATATCCTCAGTGGACAAATCCTTAATGTTTTTGAAACCTTCAGGCAATATTCTGAATACCGCATCATAAATGCGTCTTTGCAAATTGGAATGAGGGTCATCAACGACAACGGATTTTAAGTCTGTGTAATCACCTGCAATTTCAAGCTGATACCTGTTAGGCTGGTAGATTTCATCCCTTGAAAATTGCTTCCATAACTCTTTTAGAATGTTTGGAAGGTAATTCTCATTGTCGATTAGGATTCTGGTAACATCATCATTCTTATCATAGGTCAGGTTAGCCACATCCTCAAATTTGACTACGTTAGAAGTCTTTCTCATCTTGATAGCCAAGACAAATACCGGATCATCAGGATTAACATAAGCCTTTAAGTCATCTACAGAAGCTCCCAAAACCAAATCCTGGAAGATTTGTTTAATAATAATTTCATAAACTTCTGCACCACGCTCATCATAGCATTCAACTAACATCGAATCAATCCCTAAATATTATTTATCATCATGTCTGTGACCCATTCCGGATACTAAAAGAGCTGCACCTACAGCACCGATATGTTGTGAGTATTCCGGAACAATAACTTCAATTCCACCTAAAGTTTCACTAACTGCTTCAACAAGACCGGAAATCAAACTGGTACCACCTACTTGGATTAAAGGTTCACGGATGTCAATTTCCTGGAGTTGTTGTTCATAAACTTGCTCGGAAACGGAATGACATGCTGCAGCTGCAACATCTGCTTTAGAACCTCCAGCAGCAAGTGTAGTAACAAGATCCTGAATACCGAATACAATACAGTAAGAGTTTAACATTGCCTTTCTCCAGTCACCTTGTACAGCTAGAGGACCTAATTCAGTGATGTCCACATCCAACCTACGTGAGGTCATGTCTAAGAATCTTCCGGATGCTCCTGCACAGATACCACCCATGGTAAAGTTATCAGGAATACCATTGTTAACAGTAATTACCTTGTTGTCCATACCACCGATATCCAATACGGTAGCCTCTCCTTTTTGACGGTCTGCAAGATATACTGCACCTTTTGCGTTAACGGACAATTCCTCTTGAATGAGCTCTGCACCAAATTCCTGACCCATTGTAAACCTACCATAACCTGTGGTTCCTATACCATCAACATCATCCCAACCATAGCCAGTTCCCTCAAATGCTTCTGCAGCTGCGGTTTTAGCTGATTCAATGATGTCTTTAGTTGATGTCCAACCTGTTCCGATAACTTGGTTGTTTTCCATAAGAACTGCTTTTGTAGTGGTTGAACCTGAGTCAAGTCCAAGAGTAAGTCCTTCTTGTTTTTCACGAGCAAGAATGCTTCTACGGGTTACAGTAGTAGCCAATGCTTCCATACGGATGAACAATTCATCTGCTTTTGTTCTTTCAGTGAATGAATAGGTTACTACTGGAATACGAGTATTGTTTTGTATGAACCTTCTTACTTCATTTCTCACCAATGCGGCTTCAGCACATCTGAAACATGTTGCAATGAATACTGCATCAGGTTTGCATCTGCCTTCCACAATGGCCATTGCCCTTGCAATCATCAATTTCAAACTTGAACTTTGAGCTGAAAAACCGAATTTCTCATAAGATTCATCAATGTAATCCAAATCGATTTCAGGAAGAATTATTTCAGCACCAAACTTGTTTGCTGCCTTTTCAATCTCTTTTTGAATTCCACTGTATTCTGTTCCACATGAAACTAATGCAATTTTAACCATTATTCTTCCTCCTTAGCTTCTTCAAGTGAGTCTACGAAATCGTTAATCTTATTTACCATATCATATGTTTCGTCCTGATTTGTAGGATATGTCAATTCAAGAACAGGAATTCCCTTATTCCTAAGCAGGAATATTGACAGTTCGTTTGTCCTTGCACATCCGATACAACCGAATCCATATGGTGCGTTATCAACAACAATTGCAGCTTCCGCTTCATCTATAAGCGGTCCGATGATTGCCATTCTTCCACGTACACCGGAAGGAACTTCAATCGCTGCATATTTAAGACCTTTAATAGGGTCGTCTTCAGTAATATTCATTGGGGGAGAATCAATCTCCGGATCTTTTATCTTTTGTCTAATTTGTTTTTGTAAAACCAAAGGAGTGTGACCTTTCCTTTCAAGTAAATCTGCTAAGATTAATGAGTTTGGAGGATAAACAGCTACTTTCACCATAATTTCACCTATTCTTTTTTATCTAAACATTCATTCATGATTTTCTTAAATTCATCAACATCAACCGGTTTTTTCTCTTCAATTTCAACCTCTTTAGGGTTTTCCAAAGCGTTTGAAACAAAACCGAGTATACGGTATTCCTTTTCCATTTGGTGGAAACCTTCTCTAGGACCAAATCTATGACCTCTACATCTTCTAGGATCACCTGGAGCGAATCCTCTCTCCTTTGTGAAAATGTGGTTTGGATCAAGTTTTCTAATCTCTTCTATTGCCTTGTATACATCCTCACTTTTTCCACTAATCATAGACCCATAACAGGTATTCTTTATTGTGAGCGGCAATCCAAGCATGTGGAATGCTGTGACAATTTCCTGTTCACTTACATGGGCTCCCGGCCCAATAAAAATCATACGAGTAATTACATCAGGATCCCAATCTTCAGTACCCAAATCAGGACTCATGGTTAGATTCTGTGACATAAACTACAACTCCCTCTTTTAATTTTTCAAGATGGTCATAATCAGAAGTAATATCCCCAATTATATTTGTCGCTTCAAAAGCCTCTGCAGTTGGACCGAATTCAAGATTATCCTCGAATCTGATACCAATCAAACCTGCGCTTTTTGAAGCCATATTAGTAATACCAATTTGACCTCTAATAACTTTATCAACAGGGTTATTTTCAGGAACTAACCCCTTAGCTAATTTCTTATCTCCTTCAAAGATTATAATGTGCATTCCAGGCACCGCAAAGTGAACTTTTATCTTACCTACAGGGTTTTCTAAAAGCCCTGAAAGATACTTGAAGTACCTTACAGACCTTGGCGCATTATCTACAAACTTAATGGAACATAAATCCTCTTTTTTGATTGCCTTTGTAATGACTTGCCCCTCTTTTAGGATATCGATTGTATGTTTAGGCATTTGTTCGACAATGATTGCATCATCATCAATTAATCCATCAATCATGTGTTCAACACCAGCAGCAGACAACATTTCAGTCGCTTCTTTCTGTGTTTTATTCAATAACATTAACCTTTGTTGTTCCGCCTTAACAGTTATGAAATCATTTTCCTTTGCGATGTCAATGATTTCCATACCGTTAGCGATGTGACCAACAGTGGTATGGTTAGGAGTCAATACCCGGTTTTCACGATAGATGTATAATCTTCCAACACCGACACCGTCATTTCTAACGGTTATGGTTCCCCTGGTTCTTTGTGTTGTCTTTTCCTTAGGCTTGTCAATTCCTGCCAAATCATAAAAACCGATGAAAGATTCACTGTCATATGAAACCTTAATTCTTCCATCCTTGATTAGTGAAAACAAATGTTCAACACAAGTCGGGGACTCCTCATCAATATTAAATGAAATGTAAGTGTATAATTCATTACCTTCTTCCAAGACAGTGCTTAAATCAGACACTGATGCACTGTCAGTTGTTGTGCTTCTTTCAATAATAGGCTCGATTGCTGTGACCTTATCATCGTCAGTCAATTCCGATAAGGTCTTCTTGCCCCCAATGACACGTGCGAAAATACCCTTGTTGTATGGCGGTACGCTGTATACGTTTGTGGTATTTTCCTTTAGCATTATCAAGTGAGTTGACTCGTTACTAAAACTAGATAAACTTAAAACAACATCTCCCTCAAAATACTTGTATTCATCGGAAGTAGGCTCAAGATCAGTTACAATCGGACCGATGGCCACTTCAGTAGGGGTGGACCAGCGAATATCAAGGTCAACGAATTCCTCATATTGATTTTTCCACATGTCAACAAGAGGCTTTGCTTCCTCGGATTCATCCAATTGCAGAATTATGGAACCCTTGTTTGTTTTAATTTTATACTTGCTAATATTCTTTTCCAGTTCTTTTTTACCTTTTATTAAGCAAATAATACTTCCTGGAGTATAGGGGGCATTTGTTTCATCAATAACATCCTGTATTGTTGAAGCATCTGCAACTTCTACTTCTTCTCCATTGACTTTAATTAACATACAATCTCCAATAAGAATTTTTAATATTATATATATTTGATGTTTTACTATAAAATAATTATTTATTTGATATTGAAAAGCTATATTAACACAAAATTATAACATTATACTATGAGGAGGAAAAGATTATGAAAATTGCTAAAAAACATGTTTTTTCACTGCTGATTATTCTGATCATAACCGTTAGTGCAATATCCATTGTCAGCGCATACACCGGAACAGGATTCACACACAACATTCCAAGTAGCAAATACTCAGACCTGTCCGCATCAGATATCCTAAGCAAGTATAACAAAACAGATTGCCATGTTGAAGAGACCGGAATCTGCACCCAAGTTGTTGACGGGGACACCATCTATCTGGATAATGGTGAAAAGGTCCGTTTTGTAGGGGTCAACACTCCTGAAAGAGGTGTTGAAGGTTATATCGCCTCCAAGACATTTGTTCAGAAGCTATGCTTAAACAAAAAGGTCGGCATTGACGTCGATAATTCAAAACACACCGACAAGTATGGCCGTACATTAGGAGTTGTCATAGTCAACGGCAAGAACGTCAATGAAATGCTCTTGAAGGAGGGCCTTGCCGAAGTGATGTACATGCCTCCAAGTGAGTTTTACCCATATAACTGGGCAAACAGTTCAACACACATTCCGGATTCATATAAAACCTACACCCATACATCCGATACCTCTTCAAGCTCAAGCGGTTCCGGAAAGTACATTGGAAACTCAAATAGCGGGAAATTCCATGAGTCCAGTTGCAAATGGGGTCAAAAAACAGCAGAACACAATAGAGTTTATTTCAACAATAGAAACACTGCTATAAGTCAGGGATACGTACCGTGCAAGGTCTGCAACCCTTAGTTTTTAAAAAAAAAAGATTAAAGAAAAAGGAATTATTCCTTTTCCTTATTTCATTAAAAAAAGCTAATTCTAATAAACCTTGATTTTTATATTATATCCATTGATTGAATGTGAGTGAGATGATTTCTTATGACAATCTGGACATCTGTATTTTGAGGTTATTTTGAATTTTTTAGTACTTGCCTTATATTTTAATGATTTTGGAACATATTTAAGTTTGAATTTGGTTGAAACGGATTTTTTGAAGTAGAATGTGAATCCGCTGCTGTAACTGTATTTTCCTTTCTTATAATTACCGGAAAATGTCACATAGAGTTTTGCTTTTCCGTTTTTGACTTTAGAATAGGAATCAGAACTTCCAACATAAATATAACCGTCTTTAACTTTCTTACCGGATTTTGTTTTCACTTTTACAGTTATTGTTTTTTTGGTATTGTAATAGCCTTTCTTGTTTTTGATGACTATCTTGGTGGCATATCTTTTGTTAACTTTTGCTTTTCCGGCAACTTTTTTTGTGTTAAAGTTATCTCCAACAAATGTTGCAGTGTATTTGTAGGTTTTTGCCTTTTTGAGCTTGATTGATTTGGTGGCCACTCCGTTTTTAACTGCTACAGAATATGTTTTGCCGTTGATTGTGAACTTAACAGTTCCTTCATTAACATTCCTTCCTTGGCTTTTGACGGTAGCTTTTAAGGTTAATTTATATCCCTGATAAGTACTTGCTTTAGCCAATGACATGCTTACAGAGGATTTCTTAACTGTAGCTGATTTGACTATTGAACTTGCAATAACATGAGCGTTATTTGATGAAATGGTAACTGTATAGGTTCCAACCGGAATTTTCGGATCGAATTTTATATATCCATCTGAACCTGAGGTATAATACCTAGTATATGTGTTTCTACTGTTGGAAAATACGATTTTTATGCTAACGCCAGAAAGTCCGTATCCAGTTTCGGATTCAGTTACTCTAATGGAGTATTGAACCCCTGAATTGTAATATGCATTATAATTCTCAGCGGAAATTATTGCATAAAACGGATCGTTGACGACAGTTAATGTAGCGGTTGAGAAAATATGATCATCATACCAATTTTTTATTTCGATTTTATATTTTCCTGGGCTTAATCCTGCTGGAATGACATAATCAACATAATTAGCTGGTTCAGTACTGTATATCTCTTCTTCATCTAGTACCGGATTATTATCAGAATCATATACATTTACACAAAAATCATATGCATAATAATCATCACTTGGAGTTATAAATATTCTAACGGACTCCTTTTGCCAATTATGAATAGTACTGTCATTTACTGTAACATTATACTCATCAAAAGATGGAACGGACACCTTATCATCATTGGAATTATCTACTGTTAACGTTTCAGTTTCATCACCAGATAACCCGTCCTCCACATTTGTTTCTAATCCTTCATCGACACTGGCTTCTATTGGGTCCACATCAACATCGTCGGTAGCCACTGTAGCATCAGCATCTTCGCTAGCGCTTACGCATGACAATGCACATAGACTCACCAGTATCAATGACAATAAAATCATGTACTTTTTCTTAAACATTTTATCCCTTTAATTGCATTTGGTGGGAAAACTTTCCCTTAATTATATATTATTTATTCCTTAGGTAATAAGTTGTATAAAGTAAATGCTTTATATTAAATTTTAGAATAAAAAGAAAGAAAAAATTAAAATCAGTGAATGAATCCATGGCATGAATAATATGAATTTTAATATTATCTAACCAAACTGTGGCTATTTCCATCAATATTTGAATACAGCATTCCCAATGAATAATTGGCTATGCTCTCCATTATTGGAATGATTACACAGATGTCGATTAAAAATCCGACATAAGGAATCGCAATTACCCATGATGAGACTATTGAAATGACAACCATCAATACCAACATTGCCACTATCCATTTGAATATGTTGAATAAACCTATATTATAAATGTCAGCAATTACCCTGTGAACCTTTAAGGCTTCTGACAAGCTGTTTAGATAAGCCAAACGGGCTTTTGCAAAGAACAGCAGGAACTCAAATATCAGATAAGTGATCAGGATTGCAAGAATCACCAAACCGAATGTTGCAATAAAACCATGAAACTGAAAGTTATAAAGCATCTTGATACTTTCTGAACCGACTGTGGACAATAGAATGAAAAATACCGCAACAGGAACAATCATATAGACCATTCTCAAGATTAAGACCCTAATGGAATCCTGTATGCTGTTCACAAGATTCAGTGAAGGCAACATTGCTGATTCCCTTGTACCGACCTTGATGATATTCAGGAAGTATCCCGGAACGATTAAAATAAATATGAAAAATGCTATCACTCCAATGAGAACAACATAATTGTTATCCAATAGCTTACCGATTGGAATGATGGCTATTAAAATAAAAAGAATGCAGATTATTGGCAATTTTGCAAGGTTTTTGAAAGGGTATTTCACCGAATTGAAGATAATTTTTGATATGTTCATAGACTGCCTCATTTAAATATGAATACTGGATTTTTCTCTTGATTGAAGACTTCCGCCTGTTCTTCACCATAATTCAGGAATAGTGAATTGGAATCTGTCACTTCACCGACGACATTGGCTTCAATTGAATATTCTGCCAAGTATTCCTTAATGTAATCGCATTTTTCCTCACTTGCGGTGAATACAAATCCTGATCCCGGATAGGACCTGAGCCAATCCACCCACTCGACACTTTCGTTTCTTGGAATATCCTCAAGATTTACGACTGCTCCCTTACCTGAGGTTTCAAGAAGCATCTCCAAGGTTCCCAATATTCCAGGATTTGAAATGTCCTTTCCGGATTTGATATAGTCATTTTCCGCAAGGTATTGGACTGCGGTTATTTGATCTTGAACCAGTTGTGCGTCTTTGTCGTATGTGGTATCCCAGTTTAGGCTGAACATTTCATGAGGTTTGCCGTCAAGGTCTATCGCAACGATTACCTTGTCGCCCGCCTCAGCGCCGAAGCTTGTAATCATCTTATCCTTTTGTGCAATTCCAACTATTGCCACTCCCAATGAATCGACCTCACCATCAGGATGCAGGTGTCCTCCAACCATCGGAACATTGAACTTTAGACATCCGTCCTTTATTCCGTTCAATAGGTCTTCGTAAATCTCATCATTGCTTATTGACATGATGTTGACCATGGCCAGTGGTTTTCCACCCATTGCAGCTATATCATTTACATTTACAAGAACAGAACAATATCCTGCCCAATATGGGTTTACGTTCATTATGTCTCCCCATATTCCATCCGCAGCAAGGAGTATTACCTGATTGTTTCCGATGTCAATAGCTGAAGCGTCATCACCAATGTCAATGACAACATCTCCTGAAACGTTGTATGATTCTTTTAAAAGTGATATTACATTATCTATTGAGCTTTTACGGGATACGCCTTTAAATTCTTGAATTTCCTTTACAAGATTTTTAAAATCCAAAGTTACACTTCCAGTTTATTCAATATAATTAATTTTGTAGTTACAATTAATATTTTTTATTATTTCAACTATTTTGTTTTCAACCTCATCGATATTTTTGAAATCAAGACTGTCCGCTTTGCCGTTGAAGATTTCCTTTTTGATATTTTGACCGATGATGTCATCAAAACCGCTTTCAACTTCAAAGATTATGGAATTATTGACCTTGAAACCATCCTCCACAACCTTGTCCAAGTCGCCATCTGTTATTCCAATTACAGGTATATCGAATCTGTACAATATGTCAGAGGATATCAATGTGGTGTCATCACCGACCGTGATGACCAAACTGGAATCCCTGAACTTGTAGACGTCCTCTCCGGCATGATCCAAAAAGGTGACCTTGAACTCATCCGGCTTTTCATTGGAGATTACCCTTGGAGTGACCTTCGCATGCCTTAAAAGACCCGTCTTTATGATTGCCGAATCCAGGTCGACTTCACCTAACTTCTCAAGGCCGTGACTCTTGAGTTCACCACCAACAATATCGACAATATGATTGTCCTTGGCAATCAATGTGAGCCTGTCCGAATTGGTTTTTCCTATAACGACACTGTTCACCATGATGTTTTCGCCAGGACTGACCCCATGGACAATCCTCTGATTAAATCCGGCATTGTCCTGCTTGATGTGCCTTTCATAAACCTCATCAGGTTTTATGATGCTCAAGCCCAACCTGTCTGACAGCTCAAATGCCAAATCCAAATCGTTGTTCCATGGAATTATGCTTCCATCATCCTCGCCCGGACGTTCAATCTGGATTACAGGAATGCTGTTATCATCAATCTTTTCAACATAATGATTATAGACCTTATATCCGAAAACCTGACCTGTGACATCGGATTTTCCATAATTCAAAAGGAATATCACATCGACGCCATCATCGTGAAATATCTTCAGGGAATCGCTTGGAACCAGCTTGCGGGAAATGTCTATAATATTCTCCAGACTCGCGTCTATGACTGCGGTACGGCCCATCGTTCCTCCAAGCCTTACCTTAACATCCCCATAACCTTTAAACAGGTCAATCAACTTCAATGCATAGCCCGAATCTATGATATTCGGACCGTGGACAACAATGCCTATTCTCATCTGTTCACCCTGATTCTTTTCTTAAATATTCGAGACCCACAGATCTCACAGTCATCAAATGGATAATCATCATCATATTCCTTTTTGCAGCCTTCACAAACCTTCTTCCAATTATAGATTCCCTTAATCCCCTCAGTCATCACGCCGGAATAAGGGATGTCCATAATCTTCAATGTATTCTGGATTGTGTAGTCATCGCTTATGACCTTGACATCTTTGCCCTCATCCTGCAACATGCACGCAAGTGAGATTAATTTTATATCAGGCATGGACAATCTTAAAATATCACCTGACATAGATATAACATCATTGACACTTGATATGTATTTGTTTGGCACATCTTGTATGATGAGATTGCCCTCTTCAATCAACATGTCAAATGTTAATTTCGATTTTAAATCTTTGATTTCAGATGTTATTTCCGGAACAGTGTAATTATTATTGGAATTGATTTTAAATCCATTAATAATAGCTGATGCATCCAATACATAACAAATTTCCATATGAATATATTTTGTGCTATAAACTAATAAAATTATTCAATTGCATTCATGGCACTGAACAGCATTGGAAGGGATTTGGAAAAATGTTGGAATGAACTCGGAAAAAGGTTGGAATAAGCTTAGAATAAAGTTTGAATAAATTTTGTAAGGATTTGGAATAATTTATTTAAATTCCATAGGTAAAAATTAATAATACCAATAATTCATTAGGATTTTGATAAAAATCCAATGCAAAAGTGGAGAAGTTAAATATGAATTTCCAAAATGACATTGAAAAGGACATTAAGTTTCTTGCAAAATCTGAAATTCGATTGAAAATTTTAAGTGAATTGGACAAGGAACCGAATAACGTACGGGGCATTGTTAAACTAACAAAAATAACATACAGCTCCGTATCAAGCAACATCGATAAATTAAAGAAAAACAATCACATTAAAAAAGTCAACAACAAATACCATGTCACTCCGATGACTGAAGTGTATCTGAAAAGTTTGATTGACTTTAAGAATAGCATAGACATGATTAACGATTATGACATATTTTGGGACAAGCACAACCTAAATCAATTAAGCATGGACTCCGTGAAAAGCATTACCGACTTGAAGGAGTCACAACTTATTGAAGCAACACCAGTAGAAATCTTCAAAACACACAACACAATCAGAAAACAAATGATCAAGTCCAAATCCGTTAAAGCAATATTTCCACATCTGCACCCAGAATATCCAAAATTAATCGAAAATGTATTGAAAAATGACGGTACAGTCGAATTAATCATCCCCCAAGACATTTTCAAGGAGTTGATCTTTAGGATTGACGGGAAAGTCAGAAGGGCTGCTATTAAAGAAAGAAAATTGAAAGTGTACAAATTCAAGCAGGATTTAAATTTGTATTTGAGCATTTGTGATGGAAACATGGCATTGGGACTGTTCAAGAACGATGGAAGTTTCGACCAGAACAGGATTCTGATTTCAAGCAATGCAAAATCCAACAAATGGGCCGAAAAGCTATTTGAACATATCAGAAAACAGGTGATATTATGACCAGTCACGAAACCAAAAAGCAGCTGACCAAAGAGTTTAGCGGACTCAAATACATTTTAACATCAGAAATGCGCTCAAAATTGTTGTTAACAATTTATGACGATTCAAAGAATTTGGATGACTTAAGAAATGAATTGAAAAAGCCCTCAGCCACAATATTGCATGGACTTAAGGAACTGGAAAACAACAATCTGGTGAGAAAGGTTCAAAAATATTATGAATTGACATCAAACGGTTATTTGATTACCACAAACATGATAAAACTCATTGAAAACTGGTATTCAGTCAATAAGAGCAAATTATTCTGGAATAACCATGATCTCTCAGACTTACCTGATGATGCGTTGAAAAACATGTACCTGTTGAAAAATGCCGAATATGTTAATTCCACAACAAGCGATTTGTCAAATGCTTTCAATGCTTACATAAAACAGATTTCAAAAGCGCGTAAATTGAAAATCATACTTCCGATTTACTCCGAAAATCATTTCAGACATCTGATAACATTATTGGATGGAAATGAGCTGGAATGCCTTGAACTTGTCATCAGTGAAGAACTGGAAAATGCTATGAGGCAAAACGAATACATTAAGCAATCAATTCTGGAAAATGAAAAGGTCAGGATAAAAACTATTAAAAACAACGTGAAACTATTCCTGACCATTTCAGATGAAGCTGTTTGCCTTACCCTGTTTTTCAAGGACGGCCATTATGATGATTCCCAGATATTGATTGCCACTGATGATGAAGCGTTGAAATGGGCTTTGAATTTATCTGCGTATTATTAACAGCAAAAACGGGGAGGTAATATGAAAGAACCGGAAAAAAATAGAGTATGGCACGTTAATAATAAGGAATTATATTACCTTTTAAAGGGAAGACTCGGCGGCAAGACAACAATCAACATCATCGACATGATTTTGGAAAAGCCCCATAACAGAAACCAGCTGTCGAAAAAACTGAATGTGGACTACAAGACAGTAACCTATCATTTGAAGATCATATGCAAATACAAGTATATTACAAAAGACCAGTTCGAAAATTCCTACTATTATCGGCCCAGCGAAAAATTATTAAAGAACCTTGCGGAATATAATCAAATAAAGAAATTAGTTGAAAATGAGGAATGAAAATGGGAAGTGAAACTTCAAAATTACATCAAAAAGAATCATCCAAGGACATTACCTGCGGATTGATAACACTTAGTGACAGCAGAAAATCCGAAAAGCTGGATTTGTCCGGAAAATATATTGCAGAAGAAATTGAATCAAGATACACATTGAAATCAAGGAAACTGATTCCTGATGAAAAAGAAGATTTGATAAATGCAATTGATTCAATGGTAAACGAGGATATTGATGTGATTATGACCAACGGAGGAACAGGTCTCGACACCAGGGACATTACCGTTGAAACCGTTGAATCACTTTTTGAGAAAAAAATCGATGGTTTCGGTGAACTCTTTAGGGCGAAATCATTTGAGGAAATCGGTTCAGCGGCTCTTCTATCAAGAGCTACCGCTGGAATCTATAAAAAAACAATCATCTTCTCTATGCCAGGCTCACCTAATGCCGTGAAGACTGCAATGAGCCTGATAATTGATGAACTTCCTCATTTTGTCCATCATGTTAAAAAATGATGAAATTAACTTTCATCATTTATTTTTATTTTTTTTAGTCGAAAAATTCGTTGACACAGATTAAAGGCTCTAACTTTATTCCTGCTTTTTCAAACTCTTCAGAGGCACCTTCCTGTCTGTCAACAACTACGAATGCCCTGACCACTTCACCGCCATTATCCTGAATTGCTTTAATGGCTTTCAAAAGTGATCCTCCTGTTGTTGCAACATCCTCGACAACAATGACCTTGTCGTTTTCGTTGAGTTCACCTTCAATGAGTTTGGAAGTTCCATAACCTTTCTTTTCCTTACGAATCATTAGCAATGGCAATTTTGACTCTAAGGAAACTGCTGTGGCTATTGGAACTGCACCTAAAGCAGGACCCGCAACCTTATCCACATCATCATCAGCTATCTTTTCAGTGATCAGTTTTGAGATTGTGGATAAAATTTCAGGTTCGGTAATCGCCTTTTTCATGTTAATGTAATAGTTGCTTTTCTTGCCTGAGGATAAAGTGAAATCCCCTTCGAGAAATACTTCATTTTCCTTAAGCAAGTCAATTAAATAATCTTTAGAACTCATAAAATATCATCTTCGCCTTTGAGTAAAATCTTATCTCCAATTACCTTTATCATTTCCATAGGAACAAGGTCTTCACTGGCTTTAAACTGTTCAGATAATCCTGAGCCTTTAATCACCACGTCTGTTATTTCAAAAGAATCCTTATCAAAAACAACATCTGTTACTTTTCCTACGATTTGAATGTCAGCATCGAGAACTTCCTTGCCAAATAATTCATCTTTGATTCTCATATTAAACACCTTAAATATAGATAGTCATTCGTATTAATTAACTGTTTCTAAAAATATGAAAAAGTCTTTTAAATAGAAACAACATAATAACAATATTGATTTTAAGGTGAATTCATGGAAGAGAAAACATTCACGGTATCTGAGATTAATTCTTATCTTAAAAAGAAGATGAATTTCGACCCTAAGTTGAAAAACATTTACATCAAAGGAGAAATTTCAAATTATAACTCTTATCCAAATAGCCACAGTTATTTCACTTTGAAAGATGAAACATCTCAGATTCCGGCGGTGATGTTTAAAAGCAGCAAAGACAGATTTCTTAAATTCACACCTGAAAACGGTATGAAAGTAATTGTTAAAGGCAGCATAGAAGTTTACCACAAAGAAGGAAAATATCAATTGAATGCCCGAAGAATTACTGAAGATGGATTGGGTGATTTGCATGTGGCTTTTGAACAGCTGAAAAAAGAACTCAAGAGAATGGGATTGTTTGAAGAAAGCCATAAAAAGAAAATACCGAAATATCCCAATAGAATTGGAGTCGTTACTGCACAAACCGGTGCTGCAATTAGAGACATTATCACGACAATTAAAAGGAGATATCCTATTTGTGAGATTTTAGTATTTTCAACACTTGTTCAGGGAAATCAGGCAGCCCCTCAAATTGCAGGGCAAATTAAACATGCTCAGAAGTTCAATTTGGATACATTAATTGTTGGGCGTGGTGGAGGAAGCATTGAAGATCTATGGCCTTTCAATGAAAGAGAAGTTGCCCAGGCGATTTATGATTGTGAAATTCCGGTCATTAGTGCTGTGGGACATGAAATTGACTTCACAATTGCTGATTTTGTAGCGGACAAGCGAGCCGCAACACCAACAGCCGCTGCCGAAATTGCCGTGCCAAACATTAATGAAGTTAAGGACAATGTTAAACAACTCAACAGAAGAGCAAATAAATCCATAAATGATAAAATAACCATGAATAGAACTATATTAGATAATATTTCTAAGAAAAATATCTTAAAAAATCCTGAATCAATTTATGAGATAAAAATGATGATTCTGGACAATTTAGTTGGCAAATTAACGTTTTCATCTAAAAACATTATTGATAAAAATAAGAATAAACTGATTAGGCTAGAAAGCTCAACAATCTTAAAAAACCCAGAATCAATTTATGAGATTAAAATGATGAGCTTGAATAATCTAGTTGATAAATTAACATTTTCATCAAAAAACATTGTTGATAAAAATAAAAATAGATTAATTAGGCTAGAAAGCTCAACAATCTTAAAAAACCCTGAACCAATATATAATTACAAAAGAATTGATTTGAATAATCTAGTTTATAAATTAAACTTCTCTGCAACCCGCATTGTCAACGAGAATAGGAACAAATTATTCAAAATTGAAAATTCACATATATTGAAGAACCCTGAGGAAATCATAAAAGATAAAAAAGACTCATATTTGAAAAATTTTAACAAATTGGAAGTTTTGAATCCACTTTTAACATTGAAAAGAGGTTATGCAATAGCAAAGACTGAAGATAAGGTAATATCCTCATCCAAAGATGTTAAAGTAGGAGATAAAGTTGATATTGAACTTGAAGACGGAACTATAAACACAAAGGTGATATGATGGAAGAAAAATTAAGTTTTGAAGAAAGTTTAGAAAAATTAGAGGAAATCGTGAACAGATTAGAAAATGGAAATGTGCCATTGGATGATGCTATTGAGGAATTTAAGAATGCTATGGATTTAGTTAAAATCTGCAATGAAAAACTGGAAGCGGCTGAAGAGTCAATAGCAAAAATCGTTAAAGACAATGGAGAGGTTGTTGAATTCAATCCAACCGAATAAAATAGTTAATCCAATATTCCAATAACCTTTTTATTGGATAACTATTGCAATTTTCCTTTATTTTTATTGCCAATTCATAAGCTTCCCGCTTTTGAATCAGGCCATTTTCCACTTCATCAATTAAATTCAAAATTGAAGTAGTTATCGCCACATTATCCTGCTTTTTGGCATCTATTCTTAACTGCTTTATGAATTCGAATTTATCCTCTTCGAGATTATCGTAGAACTCATTGATATCCAACGTATATCTATTCAATCTGACCAGCGCATTGGACTGGGACTTGCTTGTAATCCAGACCTGTTTTCCAATGGCTTTCGGAACCGCCTCAATCACCGCATTTGCAATCAGCTCCCCAAGCTTTGAATGCTTTCCTGCATTGGTCAGCTTGTCATCGGAATCAGTGTTGGAAAATATCGCCACACCATCGGTACCTGTTCCTGTTGCAAATCCATTGGAATACTGTGAGGGAATTCTCAAATTACCTAACGCAACCGTTTTTGCCTCTGTAACTGTCATGAACGCTTCCATCAATGTTGACTTGTCCAGATTAACATTGGTGAGCAAGATGATATTGATTGTTCCAAAGTGAAATTCTCCGTTTTCCTCCCAATATGATGCCGGATCGCCCGCCCTTGATGCGTTTGTCCTGACTCCTGCAGTAACGATTGCAGTCGCTTCAATGTTTTTGAATGCCTTGGTTACAATGCTGACGTTTTTCATCTCGGCAAGAGTGATCAGACCTGTGGAATATTTGGGATCAATGTCCATCGCTTTGCATTCATTAATCAGATATTCGCATATGTCATGGTCCACAAGATAATCAATTCTCTCCTGCGACAAATGTTGGTTAAAAACAGTCTTGTACAGGTCATTGCTGCCGGCATTTAACTCAGAAGTTGATATTCCATTGCGGTTAACGCCAAAATTAATTAGAATGGTGTCATTTAAATAATAAATTTCATCATTGAGTGATGTTTTAAAAATAAGCCTATTTGTGTACATAAAAAAATAAAAAAAGAGTGATGTAAAAGAATTTACATCATTGGAGGCATTCCGCCCATAGCGGAAGGGTCCATACCCATGTCTTCAGGGCCTCTGGTTGATGCAATTACATCATCAATTCTTAAAATCATTTCAGCTGCTTCAGATGCAGATTGGATAGCTTGTTTTTTGACACGTTTAGGTTCAATTACACCAGCTTCTTTCATGTCTGCTACTTCACCAGTGAATACATCTAATCCCATGTAGAAGGAGTCTTCTTGTGCTGCTCTTAAGTCAACTAAGGAGTCGATACTGTCTAAACCTGCGTTTTCAGCTAAGGTTTTTGGTACGATTTCTAAAGCTTCTGCAAATGCGTTTACTGCTAATTGTTCTCTTCCGGAAATGGATTCTGCGTAGTCTTTGAGTTTTTTAGCCATTGCGATTTCAGGAGCTCCTCCACCTGCAACAACTTTGTCGTCTTCTACAGTAGCTGCAACTACACCGATTGCGTCTTCGATTGCTCTTACGATTTCGTCAACGATGTGTTTGGTACTTCCTCTTACGAATAAGGTTACGGATTTTGCGCCGCTGCATTCTTCTACGAAGATCATTTCTTCACCGGAGATTTTTCTTTCTTCAACAGTTCCAGCGATACCTAAGTCTTCTTCGGTTAAGTCATCTAAGTTTGTGATGACGCTTGCGCCAGTTGCTCTGGATAATTTTTCGATGTCAGATTTTTTGACTCTTCTTACTGCTAAAACACCAGCTTTGGATAAGTAGTGTTGTGCTAAGTCATCGATACCTTTTTGTGCGAATAATACGTTTGCTCCAGCATCAACGATTTTGTTGACCATGTCTTTAACCATTTTTTCTTCTTGTTCGATGAAAGCTTGCATTTGAGCAGGGTCAGTGATTGTGATTTCAGCGTCCATTTCGGTTTCTTTAACTTCTAATGGAGTGTTGATTAATGCGATTTTTGCGTCTTTGATTTCAGATGGCATACCTGGGTGTACTCTTTCTTTGTCTACAATTACACCTTCAACTAAGTTGGATTCTTCAACAACAGCTCCATCTTTTTTCTCGATTTTGATGTTGTCGGTGTCAACGGTGCCGTCTTCTTCTGCTACAGCTTCAACTGCGTCTACGATTAATTTTGCTAATGGTTCGCGTGCAGCTTCGGTTCCTTTACCGGTCATAGCGGTCATTGCCACTTTGAGTAAGATTTCAGAGTCAATGTCGTCGATTGCGATTTGGTCTAAAATTTCTTGTGCTTTTTCTGCTGCTTTTCTGTATCCCATTGCAATGATTGTTGGGTGGATGTCTGAGTCGAGTAATCCTTCGGATTTTTTCAATAGTTCACCAGCGATGATAACTGCGGTGGTAGTTCCGTCTCCGACTTCATCTTCTTGGGTTTTTGCTACTTCCACGAGCATTTTTGCTGCTGGGTGTTCGATATCCATTTCTTTTAAGATTGTTACACCGTCGTTGGTTACTACGATGTCACCGAGTCCGTCGACTAACATTTTGTCCATTCCTTTTGGACCTAAAGTTGTTCTAACGGTTTCAGCTAATACTTTACCGGCTAAGATGTTATTTCTTTGTGCATCTCTGCCGACAGACCTGTTAGTACCTTCAGGTAAGATAAAAATTGGTTGTCCTTGTGCCATTAATAATCACCTTTTTTTAATTTTATAAATAATTAGATCAGTTTAATTATCAACATGAGAAAATAAGTTTATAGTGTTGACTAAACCTTTCTACATAATACATGAGTTTAAGGTTATATAAATACTTTATGGTATAAAGTAAATTAAAGTAAGAAAAATAATTAACCGAAATATCGCTTCGAAAAAACCATCAAAAATATTGAAAAAAGGCATCAGAATTATGACAGTTATATGTTACCATTGCCAGATATTGAGTGAAGAATCCATTAATTGAAAGGGGCCATGAAAAAAATATCAACCGAAACAAGATGGAATAGATGTAACAGGAAATAATTGAAAAAATATAAAAAAAGAAAATAAGATAGAATTATCTACCTTGTTTTTTCTCCAATCTGAAAGGAGGTGTTTGCTCTTGAGTTTCGTAAGCCTCCTGTTCTTCTTGCAGGTCATTGAAGAAATTGTTGATTTCCTCCAACCTTTTGATTTTATCCTCTTTTCTTTGAAGCTCACTTTGAAGTCTCAAGTATTCCTCACGGGAAACACTTTGCTCCTTAAGATAGCGAAGTTCACTATCACGGGCACTGAGTTCGCTTTCCAAATGGTTTTGGAGATTGATATAATCCTCTTTAGGAATGGATCTTTCTCTGAGATATTGGATTTCACTATCCCTTGCATCAATCTCATTATCGAATCTTGCTTTAAGATTTGTATAATCTTCCTTAGGAACTGTGCTTTGTTGTAAATCGGCAATTTGAGTATCTAAACTTTTAATTTCGGAGTTGAATTTAAGTTGTAAATCTTCATAGTCTCTTTTTGGGATAGAATCTTGCCTTAGGGTTAGAATTTCATTATTCATCGCATTGAGTTCAGATTCAAATTGAGTTTGAAGAGAGATGTATTCATCTTTAGGGATGGTCTGTTGTTTTAGAATATCCATTTCGGTTTTGATTTGGTTAATTTCACTCTCTTTAATGCGGATCTCATTGTTCTTCAATTCGATTTGTTTCTCAAGTTCCAAAATTTGCGCTTGAGATTCCACATCATTTTCCAATTTTAGTACTTTGATTTTATATTCATCGATTGTTCTGGAAAGAGAATTGATTTGAGCTTCTTTTTCAGCAATGCTCTTATAAGATTCAGTTAATCTTTCATTGACCTCAGCCAATTCCTTTTTCTTATAGTCATAGAGTTGCTCAGCGAAATATTCCTTAATCTCTTCAAGAGAATTGTTGACATAATCCAGTTCATAGATCCTGTCCTCTTGATTTTTGATGAGAATATCCTTCTCTTCCATCTGTTTTTTCAAAAGATTGATTTCATCCTCTGCCTTAAATTTAATGACAGAAACTTCTTTTTCCTTATCTACAATATCTTTTTCGAGCTCTTTTATCCTTTGAGGAGTAGTATCATTTTCCCGTTCCACTTCAAGCTCAGTCAATTCAAATTTTAAGCTATTAAGCTCCAATAGGCAAGATCGAATTAAAGATTGTAGAGTATCTTTTTCAGCATCAATTCCTATTTGCATTCTATCCCTTAGTTTAAATTTTATCCCAATATCGAATTCAAATTAGTGTGACATTATGAATTTGAAAACTCCGATATATTGTACAATATATTTCCTTGATATAAAATATTAATTTCATACTATTTAAATTAAACCCTTAAATTAACTTACAATTGAAATTAAAAAGAAATAGAAAAAAGATAGAAAAAATAAAAAAAAATAGAAAAAATAGAAAAATTAAATTGATAAAATTAGAGTATTTTATCATTAATTAATTCTGCATTTAATATAGATGCTCCAGCAGCACCACGAACAGTGTTGTGCCCTACAAGAACATATTTAAAGCTATTGTCAAATGCTTGGTCTTCTCTTAATCTACCAACAGTAACGGCCATACCATTACCTGCATTTCTGTCCATTCTAGGCTGTGGGCGGTCGTTTTCATTTTTGACAATTACTGGATTTTCAGGAGCTGAGAACAGATTAAGTTCTTGTGGCAATCCTTTGAAGTTTGCCATTTTGTCAGCCACATCATCAATGTCAAATTTATCATCCAACTCGATGAAAACTGCTTCAGTATGACCATCGATAACAGGGACCCTATGACATGATGCACTCAATTTGAAATCTGCATTGATTACATCGCTACCATCAAATTTACCTAACAGATATAAGGATTCGCTTTCCATTTTTTCCTCTTCCCCACCAATGTAAGGAACGAGATTATCGATAATGGCCATTGATGGAACCCCGTTATAACCTGCACCGGACACAGCTTGCATGGTTGACACCCTTACGGAATTAACATTGAAATTATCAACAATAGGTTTTAATGTCAATGCCAAAGCAATTGTTGAACAGTTTGGATTGGTTACAATGAATCCATCCCAGTCATTTTCCTTCTGTTGGGCATCAATCATGTCTAAACATTCAGGATTGACTTCAGGAATTACTAATGGAATATTTTTCTTCATCCTGTGTGCGCTGGCGTTACTTGCAACAACATAATCCTTTGCATATGCCTTTTCAACAGTCAATGCGAAATCTGCAGGAAGGGATGAAAATACAATGTCCACATCATTATCCATTGCTTCCGGAGTAGTTTCAATCACTTCAATGTCTTTAACAGACTCAGGCATTTCATTATTCATATACCAGGTTGTAGCATCCTCATATCTTTTACCAGCTGATCTGGAGGAAGCCGCCAATGCAGTGACTTCAAAATCAGGATGGTTTTCAAGCAATTGGATGAATCTTTGTCCAACCATTCCAGTTGCGCCAAGTACTCCTACATTTACCATATCTAACACCTATTCTAATCCTAAAACGTCATTCATGCTGCTGACAATGCCTTTTTCAGCATTCGGAATGTATCTGATAGCTCTTATTACACCTGCAATGAACACTTCTCTTGTATGTGCCTGGTGCTTGAGCTCAATTCTTTCACCGTCGCCGACAAACATTACGGTGTGGTCACCTACAATGTCACCACCACGGATTGCATGAACACCTATTTCTTCAGGGGTTCTTTTGCCGACAAGTCCTTTTCTTCCGTAAACACCTACCTCTTCCGGGTCACGTTCCAATTCTTTAGCTATAACTTCAAATGCAGTCATAGCTGTTCCGGATGGAGCGTCCTTTTTCTGGTTGTGGTGAGCTTCAATAATTTCAATATCAAAATCATACAATAACGGAGCCAATTTCTTTAATGTATTGAAGAACACATTCACTCCGATAGCCATGTTTGATGAGATGACTGCAGGAACATTATTGGCCTTTACATTGTCAATGTTTGATTGCATCTGTTCATCACTGAATCCGGTGGTTCCAACAACAACACCGACACCACAGGATGTTGCGGTTTTAATTGTTTCAACAGCTGCGTGAGCGATAGTGAAATCAACCAAAACATCAGGTTCGGATGCTTTTAAAGTTTCTTCCAAGTTTTCAGATCCGGTGATTTCAACACCTAACTCGTCAATTCCAGCCTGAAGGCCTGCATCTTTACCTGCAAGAGGAGTGTTAGGCATTTCAATAGCCGCAACAACTTCCATGTCATCTTGCTCAGTAATTTTTCTAATTATTCCGGAGCCCATTCTTCCTGCGGCTCCAGTTACTGCAACTCTAATCATAATAATACCAACTTAAATTAAATCTGAATCTTTTAATGCTTTTTTGAGAACTTCAAGATTTTCCGGTAACATTTCTGCAAGTGGTTGTCTTAATGGTCCTGATGGGAGTCCCATGAGATTCATTGCTGTTTTGACAGGAACTGGATTGCTTTCAATGAACAATGCCCTAATCAATTCGACCATTTCATAGTGAAGTTCCATTGCTCTTGTGTAATCATCATTGAGAATGCTGTCAACCATTAAAACCATTCTTTTTGCATCAATGTTTGCTGAAGCTGAAATGACACCTGTAGCACCGACAGCCATAAGAGGTAAGGTCAATGAGTCTTCACCTGAGAGAATGCAGAAATCATCCTCAATTCCTTCATGGGTAAGTGCTTTGTAGATGTCGGAAACTTTATCAACGCTTCCGCTAGCTTCTTTGACAGCATCGATACCGTCGACTTTAGCGAGTTCCACGATAGTCTCAACATCCATGTTGATTCCTGTACGGGAAGGCACATTATATAGAATCAAAGGAATGTCAACCGCATCAGCAATGGTTGAGTAATGTTGAACCATAGCATGTTGCTGAGGTTTGTTGTAATATGGAGTGATTAACAATGCGGAATCCGCACCTGCATCATATGCATATTGGGTTAGGGAAAGTGCTTCGGAAGTTGCGTTACTTCCGGTTCCGGCAATAGTTTCAACCCTGCCGTTAACCTCATCGACAAGGATATCAATAATCCTTTGATGCTCTTCGTGACTGACTGTAGCGGATTCACCGGTGGTGCCTGCACCAACTAAACCTGTGACTCCCTTATCAATCAAATAGTTAATATTAGATCTGAATCCCTCTTCATCAATCTCCAAATCATTTGTGAATGGAGTTACCATTGCAACATATGTTCCTTCAAATTTCATTCTAAAACCTCGTTAATTAATTCACGTGCTTTTTCACCATCTTCCCAATCGACGAATAAAACGATTGCTGTTTGTGATGAGATAATCTCGACAATATTGATTTCATTTTTTCTAAGTGGTTCTGTGACTTCTGAAATGATTCCTGGTGTATCGATTATGTCTGGGCTTACAAAGGTTATCATTGCAGTGTCTCTTCCTAGGGACAGAGAACTCAATACATCACTTTCAATGACTACTTTATGTAATAAATGATATGCCTTGTTGGAGTCTGTCTTGTCGACAAATGCTGTTATTGAATTCTGACCTGCGGATATTCCAAAAATGTTTATGTCTGAATCCGCAAGGCTTCCGGACAGCTTTGCTATTAAGCCTGGTGTTTTAACCATCGCTTCACCAACAATTGCAATAAGAGAAATAGGGTTCTTATAAAGTGTTACGCATTTCAACATTTCACCTTCATAAGGACCAAGAATGCGTGTTCCCTTTGAAGAGAGGTCTCCATGCTCAAAATTGATAATTTTTGCAGTTATTAATGGATCTTTGTATTTTAATGCATGAGGATGTAGAACTTGAGCTCCATGAGTAGCCAAATCCCTTAATTCTTCGACTGATATTTCTTCGAGCAATTGTGCCTCTTCGATTTTGTTCGGGTCGGTTGACATTACTCCGTCCACATCAGTGACGATGATTACTTCATTAGCATCTAAACAGTGGCCTATAAGGAATGCAGTTATGTCACTTCCTCCTCTACCGAGTGTTGTGATTTCGCCGCTAGGTCCTTGGCCTAAAAATCCACAAATCACTGGGATTACACCCTGATTTACAAGTTGCAAGATTCCTTCGGTTTTTTTACGTGTAGTGTTAAAGTCAATCTTAGCCTCTAAATAATTGGAATCTGTTTGAATTGGCCATAACTCACTATATGGGTCGATAAATTCTGACTTGACACCTAAAGATTCAATAGTTGCTGAGAATAATCTGGCGCTAGTTAATTCGCCCATAGCCATAATTTCTGCCTTCTGCTTGTCAGTCAAACTAGCTCCAATAGCTTCATCAGATAATCCGATGAGCTCGTCAGTAGTTTTATTAACAGCTGAAACTACAACTACCACTCGACTACCTTTCATATACTCATTTACTACGGACTGCGCCGCTTTTTTAATTCTGGAACCATCACCTACCGAGGTTCCTCCGAATTTTACTACTACCAAATCCATTAAGTTCACCTATTTCTTAAAGTATTCATAAAATATTTTGTTAAAAATATAACAAAATAAAATATACATATCTATTTTTATCTAACCATATTAATAAACTTTAATTAAAAAAGAGATTGGGAAATCTGAAAAAAATTTAAATGCCAAAAAAAATTTATAAAAAATAGTAAAAAAAATATGAAAAAAAGCTTATTCTTGGGTTTGTTCTAACCTGACAAGCCTTGTTACATATCCAGCGATTTTATTTCTTAAATGTTTAGTACTTACAGTAGAGTATTCTTGTACTAATTTTTTGTTTTCTTCAAAATCAGTAGTGAAAACACCTTTGTGAGTTTCAATTAATTCTTTTGCTAAACGTTTAACAAATGAAGTTCTAATATTGCCCATTAACATTCCTCCTTAAAATTTCTTTTTGCTCGTTTTTATTCAATATAGTTAACAAATTCACGATTTGATCAATAACATCAACATCAAGATTATTATCTTCAGCAAATTTCTCAATTTTTCTGTGAACTTCCTTTTCCCTATTCTCATCGTAAACAGGCATTCCAAGATATTCCTTGGAAAGTGCAATATCCTTTGCAAGAGAAGTTCTTTGAGAAATTAAATCAAATAACGCATTATCAATTTCATCAATACGTTTTCTGGATTCTTCGAGAAGTATTCTAGCTTCGTTTTCACTTTCAAAAGATTTAATTTCACTATTACTTTTCAAAAAATCACCAAATTGATAATAATATAATTTATACTAATCATAGTATATAAACTATATGTTTAGTTTTTAAATAACCTTGTTAAAACTCAAAAGTGCCTTCATCAATGACAGTGATTTTGCAGGAGTCCCCTTCGCAATCTTACCATGTGGGGTGATGACCTCACATGTTACTGCAGGAATTCCTTTCATGCTGACAACATCCTCTAAAGCACCAGGATACTCGCTGCCCGCTTTTTTATAGACAATGCACTTGGCATTACATTTTTTAGCAATGTACTTTGCCATCACAGCACTCTGATGGGTTGGATTATATGTTCCCATCGCACAGTCCTTTCCAGGTTTTCCTCCAGGACGGGTGCAGTGAAAATCACCATAAGCGTCACATTTGGTTTTGGTAATCAGTTTGACGGTCTTATATGAAATAGTTCCTTTCACATTGGCTTTCTGATTTAAATGAACACCGTTGTAATCCCTTACATTTTTAGCGGTTCCCTTCGGATTCATGAACGGCATGACATAAACGGTGCCGTTGATTGGATGGCTCTCCAAATATTTTATGAGCCTCATTGCAGCTACCTGGGAAGATAATTCATTGCCGTGAACTCCGGCGGTGATGAACACCTTCTTGCCTTTGCCGCCCACAAACTTGATTAAGGGAGTTCCCTTTTTGGCGGCCTTGACTACCTTTCTGACCAGTGCGGAATTCGGAATGTTCTTCTTGATTCTCTTGTTTTTCTTAACGTCCGCTCCGGATTTCCATTTATAGATGAATATCTTATATGCATTGTTAATCTTGATGGTATTCTGCCCACTGATCTCATCCACATAGTACTTGATGGTATACTTTCCGGCATTGAACTTGAAAGAAATGCTTGCCATCCCATTGGAATCTGAAAAGCGTTCATAGGTTTTACCATTGACCTTGAATGTCACTGACTTGTTTTCCAGCGGTTTTCCAGCAGCATCCAAAACCCTAACCTTGAAAACAGTATTTACACCATATTTAGAGGTCACATCACTAGCTGACAATTTTGAAGCAGGAACAATCTCCTGTGAGGATTCATTTTGAGAATCGTTTCCAACACTTGATTCGGCTGCATCAGAATCTGAGATTATTGGAGCCTCATCTACAGGATTGTCCAAAATTGTCTCATTGGCAACTGTCAGATTGAAATCGTCAGCGTTTTCACTGGCACTGACAGTTGAGAGAGCTAAAAATAAAAATAATGTTACCAGAATTATTTTCCACCTAATATAATCACCTATATTACAGAATTGAATTTAAGCAAGTATCTCATCATTGAATAAGATGTCTTAACGGTTTTTGCAGTTACAGTATTGTGAGGAAGCATCACTTCACAAATAACACCCGGAATACCTTTTTTGTTAACATTATCCGCCAATGCTCCAGGATATTGCTCCCCTGCATACTTATAAATCTTCTTATGTACTTTGGCATGTTTTGCAATGTAGTTTGTCATTGACTTGCATTTTTTAGCGGGGCCTGCTGATCCCATGACAATATCCTTTCCAGGAATGCCTCCAGGTTGTGTAGTGTGGAAATCACCATATGCGTCGCAATCATATTTGGACACTAGATTGACTATCTTATTTGATATGGTTCCGGACTTGTGAGCCACCCTATTGTAATCTGTGCCAGTGTGCCTTACCTTATGTGTAATGGCATTTATGTTGACGAATGGGATTACATATACTGTTCCTTTGATTGGATGTTTACTTAAATAGTTAATCAGCTTCATTGCGGCAACTTGTGATGACAGCTCATTTCCATGAACTCCTGCGGTGATGAAAACTGTTTTCCCTTTACCTCCTTGGAATTTCAAAAGAGGATTTCCTTTTTTGGTGGCATCTACCGCTTCCTTGACCCATTTGTTTTTAGGCATGTTTTTCTTGATTAGATTGATCTTGGAAACATCACCCTTATTTCCCCATTTCAAGATTGTCATTGTGACTTTATTGTTGACTGTGTAGGTGTTTTTGCCTGTAAATCCTGAAACTGAATATTTTATGGTGTATTTTCCTGCTTTATAATTTAGTTTTAAAGTGGCAATTCCTTTGGAATCTGTTTTTATCTTGTAGACCTTGTCATTTACCTTAAATGTTACCAACTTGCCTGAAATGCCCTCTCCGTCTTGATCTGTTAGTTTAAGTGTGAATTTTGCGGGGGTCCCATATGTTGATTTGACATTTTTTGTTGTCGCCTTTGAGGGAACCTGAACCTTTTTGGTGTCATTAGCAACAGTGTCTGTAGAAGTTTCAAGCGCAGGGTCATCATCAGACTGTAATTCCTCTCCCTGATTTAAATCAGCCTGATTCTGCAATGGCATTTCATCAACATTATCGATTTCCAATGTGTCATTGGAAATTGCAAAGTCATCCGTAGCTGAAACCGCTGATATGCTAAGCAACACTGCAGTTAACAGCAACACTAAATATATTCTCTTCATAATATACAACATCCTTCATTATCGACCTGTGTTTCAATGACACGGCCTTCGTATTTTTCCCAGGATTCCTTGACATCATCAATTGAATCCTCTCGAACAACCGCAACAAAGGCTGAACCTGTTCCAGACAAACCTGATGCAATAGCCCCTGCAGACAATGCATCAATGGCTATTGTGGAATCAAAGCCTAAAGTCGCTGCATAAATTAAACCATTAAGGTTCAATGCTTTTAAATAATCGCCCTTGCATGCAAAATCAAATGCGGTTTCAACAAGTGGCGCCAAGAGTTTCATGCGGTTGGCATCACTGTCCCCTGACTTTGAATGGAAATTGGGCATGTAAATCAGGATTGGATAATCATCCATTCTTTCCCTTACGATGAATTCCCTATTCCTGTTATCTGTGACAACAACACCCCCAAAGTAGGATGCTGTTGCATCGTCAAATGAACCTGTAATTGTAACTCCCGCTTCAAGTGAAGCATCGATTGCCATGTTGACAACCTCCAAATCCTCTAGCGCATTCAGGCCAAATTCCTCTGCAATCATTTCAGAAGTGACCTTGACAATCGCATTTGATGAAGCGCTGCTGCTTGATAGTCCTGAAGCCATCGGCAACCTTGATTTTGTCTTCAAATCAATTCCAAATTCATTTTCATCAATATCATAATGTTTAAAAACCTTATCTACACACAATTCCATAAGTCTTGTGTCCGCTCCAACATCATTTGAGCAGCTGATTGAGTTTGAAGTTGCCCTTGCCTCGCATTCGATGTCCAAATCTATCCCAAAAGCTGAACCGCAGCCTGTTGCTATTGCATTGATTATTGTTGCAGAACCCGGTGACCTGACAGTCTTTTTCATTATTGCACCTCATCATAAGGAATTGTAACTACAGAAAAATCCTTAGCCCTGTTTCTGGCGTTCATTGACATGACAGTCCTCATATTATCATCATTAATCATCCGGTCAATTGCCCTTGCGATGGATGAAACCTTTGTTGGGTTAACAAGCAAACCAACATCATCATTAATTATTTCGGTTATTCCACCAACGTTACTTCCAATGACCGGTTTTCCACAAGCCAAGGCTTCAATCAGTACCAGTCCAAAGCTTTCTGAAAAGGATGGCAACACCAGAACGTCACAGCTTGGAATGATGTTCTCAACATCGTTTCTGGAACCTGTGAAAATCACGTCACGGATGTTTTCCTCTTCAACCTTTTTCTTAAGCTTCTTGAATAGAGGTCCGTCACCGACAACGACAAGATAATAATCACTATTAGCTATCTTTTTAGCCTCCAAAAGGGATTCTACGTTTTTCCTTTTGATTAGATTTCCCACGAAAAGCACAATAGGCTTGTCGGTCAGCCTATATTCCCTCTTGAATGAATCGTTTTCCCTTGATGAAAACTTGTCAATGTCCACGGAGTTCCATGAAATCTTGGTTTTGCCGGCTATTCCAACAACACCTGTCGCTATGATTTCATGTCTCAATGCATTGCTAACCGCAAACACTCCGTCAGCACCTTTCAATACATTTCTGATTGTTGAACGCATCAATGGTTGGGACTTGTATAATTCAAACATGTCTGAACCGTGTGCAGTAACATAAGTCTTGATATTGTGGGCGTTTCCAACTTCAACCGCCGCAGCTCCCGCAGGGAACAGGTAATGACCATGAATAATGTCTATATCCTCCTTTTCGAGAAGCTCTTCCAATGCCTTTTTGGCATTCTTCTTAAACATCAATCCCCTTACGCCAGGAATGTTAAGTCCTTTAGTTCCAATGACATGTATTCCGTCAATATCCTTAATCTCCTTGTGGGGATATGTGATTACATAGACTTCATGGCCCTCTTCAACCAGTTTTTTGGATAAGGTATGAATATGAACCCCCACACCTCCAACATGAGGCGGGAACTGACCAACCATAGCTATTTTCATAAGAATAAAACTCCTAACTTCACTATATTAATATAATGTGATTATTGTTTAAATAATTAATTAGTGATATCAACTGACAAATTTTCATTTTTTCCACTGAAAAAATCCTCTTTCGAATAGATTAACATGTTGAATCAAGTTTGATTTTCATCGTGACGATTAAACTAATCAGTCAACCATGAAATTAAAAAAAAAGTTTTGGATTAAATTTGCGTTAAATATTCAGCAGACATTCACAAAGCCCGCCCACAATATAAAAATTATTTCTCAGTGCGGATTTCCATATTGTCGTTTAAATAATTGCCTTCCATGTCCACGAGGAAAACGTTCAAATCCAAATCAAAGCGTTGCTTGCATCTTTCCTTGATTGCCTGAGCAATACTGTTTGAAACTTCAACTGAAATGTTCAACTCATTCAGGATATCCATCATGTCGTCGGTGGTTTTTGAATCGAACAGCCTCTGAAGGTCCTCTTTGCCGGCACCGCAAAGCGCAGCATGGGCAACCATTATCTCACGCCTTCCATCGGCAACTGCATGCTTGGTGTTGAAAAGTCCCCCTGCAACCTTAATCAGTTTGCCCATATGTCCGAAGAATGTGAATTTGGTGATTCCCCTCTTTTCGGCCTCCTCAAACATGAATCCCACATAGTTACCGGTTTGGACAATCTGTTCCTTAGTGACATTCAAACGCTTCAATGCCAGTTTTTCACCAATGTTTCCTGGGACAAAAACCAAATCATCAATGTTTGATGCCAGGGCGACATCCAATTGTGTGACAATGGAATTCTTATAGGCTTCACTGGACATTGATCTTGCAATTCCTGTGGTTCCCAATACTGATATTCCTCCGATGATTCCCAGTTTGGGATTCATGGTCTTTTTGGCTATCTTTTCACCTTCAGGAATGGAAATTGTCACCTTTGCAACCTTGCCTTCAGGTATTCTTTCGGTCAAATTCTTAACAATCATACGGCGAGGCACAGGATTGATTGCATAATCCCCAACAGGAATCTGAAGGCCAGGCTTTGTGATTTTGCCAACACCCTCTCCGCCAGTGATTATCACATCAACATCCTCATCTGTCTTATCCAGCAATTCGACGGTTGAAACAATTGCCAAATCAACTGTAACGTCAGGGTCGTTGTAGGGATTCTTATGAGCCACAGCATAAGCTTCAACATCGGAAACACGTTTACACTCATCAATGATGATGTCCAATGTTTTCTTAGGGGTTTCGACTGTAACGCATGCAATGTCTGATGAGTCGAGAATCGCATCCAATGCGGCCAGTGAACAGGCTGTAGCTACTGTACCTGTTGTAACGCCAGTATAATTTTCATTAGTCATTTTAAGAAAAATAAAAAAAGAGAGAATCTATAATTTAGATTCAAGTACACTAATAAGTTCTTCTTCACTAGGTGCGCCAACAAAAGTTACTTCACCATCTATTACAACAGTTGGTACAGCCATTATGCGGTAATCCATAGCCCTTTGTCTGTTATCAGGGTTTTGTGGGTCGTCAATTTTGACTGATTCTACTTCAATTGCGTCGCCTAATTTATCTTTTGCTTTTTCAGCAGCATCAATTGCTGCAGGACAGTGTGGACAAGTACTTGTTGAAAATACTTCTACTTTTATTGCCATAATTAATGTCTCCTATAAATAGTTAATTTCGTAGATATTTCTATTATTCAATGATATATAACTGTTGCCCAAAATACTAACCAAATGCTCTCTAATAATATTTAATATATATGAAAAAAATAAGAATTAAATGATTAAAATGGAAAATTTAAGAGACGATATAAAAACAATAATTAACAGCGCATATCCCTACATAGAAGAGTTCAATCCTGCCCAAAAGGCTGTCATTGAATCAGGATATCTGGATGACAAATCAAATTACATCATCTGTATCCCAACAGCAAGTGGAAAAACCGTTTTAGGAGTATTGCCTGCATTAAAGACAATACTTGATGGTGGAAAAGCCGTTTATGCGGCACCCTTGCTTTCAATACAGAATGAAAAGGTGAAGGAATTCAAGGCATTTGAGGAACATGGAATCACAGTTGGCAGACACCCCTCCAGTTCTGATTTGTCCGTCATGGTTTTCGAGTCCTTCGATGCGCTTACAAGATTTTCCTGGAACACCCTTAGGGATGTTGACACACTAATCATTGACGAATTCCATATGATCGGGGAGTTCACACGTGGCCCTACCCTTGAGGCCGCAATAACAAGGGCAAAAATCATCAATCCAAGCATCAGGATAATTGCCCTGTCCGCAACACTGAGAAACATTGAGGAGATTGAGGGATGGCTTGAGGGCAAATGCATCGAGCACGATTATCGTCCGGTTCCATTAAACAAGGAAGTGCTGGATGCGGAAATGTTCAACACCAAAAACAAGAATGACGTCATAGTGAAAATCCTGGAAAAATCGATAAAGGACAAGTCACAGGCATTGTCATTCGTATCCACCAGAAGATTCACTGAAAGCCTGGCAACCTACGTCTCTAAAAAAATAAACAAAAAGATCAACGTCAGGCAAAGGGAAAAATTCAAGGAAGTTGCTGAAAAGATACTGGAAGTTCCGAAAAGGAAAGGATCCCTTCCAACCAGCACCTGCCTCAAATTGGCTGAAAGCTGCGAACATGGAGTGGCATTCCACCATGCAGGGCTTTTCAATGAACAGAAGGAAATCATTGAAGATGAATTCAGAAACGGAAATATCCTGATGATTACCGCAACTCCAAGTTTGATGTACGGAGTCAACCTGCCATCAAAGACGGTCATCATAAGGGACCATACACGCTGGACACAATTCGGCCCGCAGCCAATCCCTGTCTTTGATTACGAACAGATGTCAGGAAGGGCCGGAAGACCACAGTATGACGATGTGGGATACTCCTACCTGATTGCAAAGACAATGGATGAGGCCCAAAACCTCCAGGAACATTATGTTGAAGGAGATATAGAATTAACAAATTCAAAACTGGTTGACAACAAGGATGCAATCTACAGGCAAATAATCGCCCAAATCGCCTCAACCCTTTCAAAGAATCTGGACGAACTGGTGGAATTCTTTGGAAAAACCCTTTACGGCTATCAGATGAAGAACAATCCTTCAATGGCATTGTTTGCAGAGGACAGCCTAAAGTATGAGCTTGAAAATGCGCTTTCATTCCTGCTTCAAAACGGAATCATAAGGGCGACACCTGAAGGGCTTAAGACCACTGAATTCGGTAATCTGATTGCAAAATCAAACTATTCAGTTGAAACCGCCGTTAAAATCAAGGAGTACATTTCAGATGTCAGCGAGCTCAATGTTGAGGAATTCATCTATGCATTGTGTGAAACCCCTGACCTGCCACTGATATCATTCAAGGGAAGAAAATCAAAAGACCCTGTTCAGGAAAAGCTGTCCGAACATGGACTGTTTGCAGTTGACATCGGAAATCCTGAAGCGACCGCAGTGTCCCTAATCGAATGGATTAACGAGAGAAGCGAGTATGAAATAGAAAACAGGTACAATGTCTATTCCGCATCAACAAGAAGATCAGCATATGAGGCTTCACGCCTTGTCAAGTTTGCAAAGGACACCTCCGAAGTGCTTGGAAACTATTCCAACCTGAAGGAATTCGACATCATGTCCGCCAGACTGTATTATGGTGTTAAAGTTGACATTATCCCGTTGGTTGTTGGTGTCAAAAGGCTGGGAAGAAAAAGAGCCAGAAATCTGGTCAATATCTTTGGTAATGATTTGAGTGGCGTTTCAGAAAATGAGTTGCAGAAAGTAGACGGCATTGGCCCTAAACTTGCTGAAAAAATAAGATTATTTACAAGTAAATAATGAAAAAGGGTGGATTTTAACCTCCACCGTTACCAGCATCGGCTGCAAGCTCTAAGTCATTGAAGTCCAATGCTTTTTCTTTTAAATCTTCAATGTCGACTTCGTTATTGTCGCCCCATCTGGATTTTTTGATGTCCTTTTCATCAAGCAATTCCACATGGTTTGCGCGATACCATAACTCGGTCTTGTCAAGTTTAACCCAACCGACCTCATTTTCGACTTTCAAATCAAGAACCTTACCGATGGTTCCTGTATCGACATAACGAACATGAGAGTCGAGAGTTATCTCCAAATCCCTTGCATCTACAACCATTTTTATACCTGCGACTTATTCGTCTTCTTCAATTTCGATTTCAACAGTTTCTGCTTCAGCTTCTTCTGCTTCTTCTTCAGCTTCGGTTTCGATTTCTTTGTTTAGAATTACATATGCACCGATAGTTTGAATATCATCGAAATTGATTTCGAGTTCGTCTCTTGTGAAAATGTTTTTTTGTAAAGTCAAAGCGATAGTTTCGATTTTACCGGTTTCGGTGTCAAAATCAACATTATCAACTTTACCAACTACATTTGCGTTTTTATCTAAAACAGTAGATCCAATAAATTCTTTGATTTGCATATTTTCACCTTTATTTTTTATAAATTGTATTATATATTATATTATAAAACATTAACTATTTAAACAATTCCCATATAACATTAACTATTAATTACAGGTGAAAAAATAATGGAAAAAGCATGTCGAATTATCATTGAGGACATCCTAGAGGGAAAAATATCAACAAGGCGCGATCTTGAGGTTGAAAAAAGGCAGCTGTGCAGGGATTTGAAACTGTCCCGATTCATGAGCAATGCGGACATCTTGGAATATGCAAAGCCCGAGGAAAAGGAGATAGTGTCAGGAATCCTTAAGAAAAAGCCTACCCGAACAATGTCAGGCGTTGCCATCGTTGCCGTGATGTGCCATCCGCACAAGTGCCCTCACGGAAGATGCTTTTACTGTCCTGAAAGCGACATCGCCCCACCAAGCTATACTGGTGAGGAGCCTGCAGCACTCAGGGGCAGGATGTATGATTTTCACCCGTATGTCCAGTGCTTCAACCGTCTAAAGCAGCTCAAAAAGATTGGACACCCTATTGACAAGGTCGAACTGATCATCATGGGAGGAACATTCCCTTCAAGGGACCTGTCCTACCAGCAGTGGTTTGTCTCACAATGCCTTAAGGCCATGTGCGATTTCGGATTGATAATGGAGAACAAGCCGACAAACTACGACTATAATCTTGACGCTGATGAGATAAGATCATTTGAGCAAGGCGTGTTGAAGACCTATCCGCCAAACGATTACGTTTTGATTGAAGACGTTCAAAGCGTCAATGAAAACTCAAAGGTCAGATGTGTTGGAATGACATTTGAAACCCGTCCAGACTACTGTAAAAAGGACCACATCAACAGGATGCTTGACTTCGGCGTTACAAGAGTTGAGCTTGGCGTCCAGACATTGTCCGATGAGCTTTACGCCAAAATCAAAAGGGGACACACCATTGCGGACGTCGTTGAGGCAAATCAGCTTTTAAGGGATTCTGCAATAAAGGTTGCCATGCACATGATGCCCGGACTCTTTTCTGACCAGAAGCAGGACCTGAAGATGTTCAAGCAGCTGTTCAGCGACGACAATTTCAAGCCGGACATGCTCAAGATTTACCCTTGCCTCGTCACCAAGGGAAGCGAACTCTATGACCTCTGGGCCAAAGGCGAATACGAGCCATACAATGACGATGAGGCAGTTGAGCTCATAACAAAGGTCAAGGCAATTCTTCCGAAATGGGTCAGGACCATGAGAATACAACGGGATATCCCGTCAACACTCATTGAGGCAGGAGTCAAGAAATCCAACCTTGGGGAGCTTGTCTACAACAACCTGGAAAAGGAGCACATCAATTGCCAGTGCATCCGCTGCCGTGAAATCGGCCATAAGAAGACATCAAGGGAATATACCCTGGATGATTTCGAACTGTTCAGCGAAAGCTATACTGCATGCGAGGGGGAAGAACATTTCTTATCCATTGAGGATATTAATGAAGAAAGCATTGCAGGATTCATTAGACTGCGCCTGCCGTCCAAGAATCATTTCCGAGAGGAAATTGCAGACACAACAGCGCTCATCCGTGAACTGCACGTCTATGGAAACATGATCAAGATTGGCGGGAAAAATCCTAAAATCGGCCAGCATACCGGATTCGGCGAAAGGCTTCTGAAAGAGGCTGAAGGCATTGCCATTGACAACGGCAAGGAGGAGATGGCCATCATCAGCGGAATCGGAACCAGAAACTACTATCGCAAATTCGGCTATGAGAAGGTCGGACCATACATGATGAAGAGATTAATATAAAAATGTTTATATAAGATGTTCGTATATATACTAACTAATTGAGAGAGAGTGTTATTATGTACAATATAAAAAATTCAAAAGAATTGGCAAGTCTTATAAACTACACCAATTTAAGCAATATGATTACTGAAGGCGAAATGAGGGAATTCCTCGAAAAGGCAAAGGAATTGAACTTCAATTCAGTGGTCATCGCACCGACATACATAGCATTGGCCAAAGAAATCCTGGCTGACACCGACATCAAGGTCGGAAGTGTTGTCGGATTCCCTTTAGGCTTTGAAGACACAGAAAGCAAAGTTGCAGAAGCCAAGGAACTGATTGAGAAAGGAGCAGATGAAGTTGAAGTGGTAATCAACCTAAGCTACCTGAAGGATGAAAGGTATGACCTGCTCGAAAGTGAAATCAGACAGATCAAGGAAGCCATTGGGGACAGAATCCTTAAGGTAATCATTGAAACCAAAGCCCTTGAAGACTATCAGAAGGCAAACGCCTCAAAGGTTGCTGAAAATGCGGGAGCGGACTTCGTCAAGACTTCAACAGGATTTATGGCTCCAAACCACATCTTTGAAAACGTCAACGATATCAACATCATTCAAAAGTATGCTCCAAAAATCAAAATCGAAATATACGGCGGAATCAACGAGTACAAATTTGCAAACCAGATTCTAACCGGTGGTGCAGACTTAATCGGAAGTGACAACGGTTATGAAATCGTTAAGAGATACAAGGAACTAAGGGAAAACACTCAAGTAAAACCGAAACCAATTACCTTAACCAAAAAAGACTAGATTAAAAAAAACCATCACTTTTTAATCTATTTTTGAAACATTCATTTAACCATTAAATTGATGCTTAATAATAGAAACATGATTAGAAAAAAAATAGCTTTCTTAAATATGATTAAAATCAGAAAAAATCAGAAAATAGAATGCCATGGGCCGGACTTGAACCAGCGACATCCAGATCTTCAGTCTGGCGTTCTCCCATCTGAACTACCATGGCATATGGACCGAACGAGATTCGAACTCGTGATCTCCTCCACGTCAAAGAGGAATCATACCCCTAGACCACCGGTCCTATACAACATATACTACTTAGGTAAAACTAATATATAAAGTTTTCTTAATTGTATAGAACAAGTATTGGAAAAGAAAATTAGAAATAAAAATAAAAAAAAATTGACCAAGAAAATGGCCAATAGATTTTTTTATTTAAAGCTTTTATTGAAAATAACCTATTAACGAATCTATTTGATTGCTAATTTGATATCTTCAGCTTTTACAGTTTTTCTACCAGCGTGGCGTGCGAAATTAACAGCTTTTTGTGCGATTTCGTCACCTTTTTCTTCTAATGCTTCAGCTAATGCAATTTTTGCATCATCACTAATTCTTTGTGCGCCAGCATTTTTTAAGATACGACCGACTGGTGCGATTGGTAATTCACTCATTATTACACCTCCAATTAAAAGATAGTAAACAATAGTATATAAAGGTATCGGTAAAAATGCATATAAATCGCCTATATTATTACCTAGTAACTTATACAATATGCTTTTGAAAATTAAAAAAAAATATACATCATAGAAAAATTTAAAGCATACATACTGACAATAATATGAAAATAAGAATACTAAGAAAATTAAAAAATTTTCTTTACAATAATTCGCTCTTGAGGTAAGTTGCAGTCGCATCGGTTATTTTTACATCAACAAAGGTACCTAACTCAACATCATCAACAATAACTGGAATATAATTATCTGTTTTTGCAATGAATCCGCCTTTAGAACCCTCTTCGATAACCAAGACATTTTGAATAGAACCGACCAGTTCCTTGTTTTCTTCTTCAGTTATTTCTGATTTGATTTTAGATAAAAATTTAGACCTTTTCTTCATGATTGGACGTGGAATCTCGGTCAGTGAGGATGAAATCGCACCTTTCCTATGCTGATATTTTGACAGGTGTATCAGACTTGGTTTGATCTCATGCAACAATTTTACGGTTTCATCAAAATCCTCATCGGTTTCAGTTGGATATCCGACAATGATGTCAACCGCCAGAGTTATGCCTGGAATTTCATTTTTGAATTTTGAAAGGATCTCCTTGTATTGGGATATGCTGTGACCCCTTCTCATCTCCTTCAATACCTTGTCACTTCCACTCTGTACAGGCAAATGAATGAAATTATATACCTTCGGATGTTTCATTGCATCGATTATGTCATCAACATCATTTAAAATGTTTTTAGGATGCATCATTCCAACACGTACGCGGAAATCTCCTTCTAAATTAGCCACTTCTTTAATTAAATCAGATAGTTTTTCACCGCTATCTCTTCCATATGCGGCAGTGTCCTGAGCGGTCAGTTGAATCTCACAGGCGCCATCATCAATAGCCTTCTTGGCTTCGCTAACAATGTCAGCAATAGGATAGCTGTTTAAAGGACCTCTTGCAAAACGGGTGCAGCAGAATGTGCAAGCGCCCAAACATCCTTCACAAATCTGGATAATGTGAACAAGACTGTCATCGGTCACTTTAGGAACGCACACCTTGGACTCTTTTGAAAATCCCACCTCACGAATCACGTCCCCACAATAGGTTCCCTCAACGATTTCAGCGGATTTGTTCAGTTGATGAGGTCCAATCCATGAACAGTTAGGTCCAATCTTGTCTAACTTCTCGGGATCGATTTCAACCATGCATCCGCCGATTATGATTTTCTTGTCGGGATATTCCTCCTGGAGCTTTTGGATTCTATAGACAACCTTATTCTCAGTAGGCAACTTAACATAACATGTGTTGACTATGATGACATCGCTTTCCTCAATGGAATCGACAATGTCCACGTCATTTTCCTGCAACACCCCTGCAATAATCTGTCCATCGGCCTTATTGAAGGTGCATCCATAAGATTCAATATAAACTTTCATTAATTTCACTCTATGATGTCTTCTTGATTATGTACTTGGTCAAATCGTAATCGTAATTGTTGAACTTGACAGGCTTTGAGTAAACTCTCTTGATGACTGCCGCCTTGGCAAATCCTGAAGTCAATTTGCGGTCTTGTGTCTTGATGACATGCACCTTGACAACATGCTTGTCGATTTTGACGACATCGCCCGGAGCGATTTCAAAATCCCTCTCCAAATCCAACTTATATGAATCCACTTCACCATGCAAATCCACTGAAAATCCAATACGGGCAGGAATTTCAACTGATGAAGCCCAAATAGTTGATATGTCTTCAATTTTTGATTTGTTTACTCTCTTATCACCGACTTCAATGCTGGTAACTTCAACCTGGCCGAATTCGGATAATAAAACGTCTCCATTAGCCAATTCATCACTTGGGGATAAATCTATTGTGGTCTTATGGGACTTATCCTGTTCTGAAATGATCAGTCTGTAAGGTTGAGGTTTCTTAAGAGAGATTGCATCCTTGAATACGTGACCGCACTCCTCACATTTGAGCAGATACTCCTCTGTCAGTTTCTTTTTTGATGATTTTTGCTTTGCGTTTAAAATTTCAATTTCATCAGAACCACAAATAGGACATTCCATTCTTATGCCTCCAAATCAGAATCATTTAGATAATGGTTTACTAAACCGCCATCTTCCAAAATGCTTAACATGAACTCCTTGAACGGTTCAAATGTTTTTGTCTCGCCGGTTGTCTCGTTGACCAATGTCCCTTTTGACAGGTCAATGCTTATGATGTCTCCGTCCTTTGCCTCGATGTCGGAGACTATTACTGGCAAACCGATGTTGATGGCATTCCTATAAAATATTCTTGCAAATGACTTGGCCACGATTGCGCTGACTCCTGCTGTCTTGATTGCCACAGGAGCCTGTTCCCTTGATGAGCCACATCCGAAATTCTCATCGGCGACTATTATGTCCCCTGATTTGACGTTTTTTGTAAAGTCGGGCCTTTCACCCTCCAGGACATGGTCCGCCAAATCCTGCGGATTGAATGTTCTTAAATATCTTCCGGGGATAATTACGTCAGTGTCGATGTTTTCCCCAAAAGTCCATGTTTTTCCTTTAATAATTTCCATTAATATCACTGTAAAATTAATCAATAAAAAAACGAAGTATTCGGGAAGACCCGAATACAGAATAAGTTTCAGGTGATTTTTGTTTTATTTATCTAATTATAACGGTCTGGAAAATTCTTTTTCCACACTTTCACGATACATTGAATTCATTGTACAGAACGGGATGATTCTTCCATCCGGTGTTGCATAATGAATAACACATTTTTTAACACGGTCCTCGTCAAAGTTGAACGGATCCATGAAGTGCATACAGGAGATAAGCATTGCATCTTTGGAAAAGTCTCCTAAAGCCTCATAGTCCCCTTTGGCGAATACGTTAAGTAAGATTTTGGTAATGTCCAAATCTTTAGGAGATCTGCTTGGATGAACCATTTTAGGAAGGTTTCCGGTCAATCCTGCAAGAACCCTTTTACGTGATCCGAATTTTCCTTTCTTAAGTTTTTCGTTGTATTCTTTCAGCTTGTTGAACAGGTCCTCAACATCAATGAAATCTGTGATTGGAATCAGTTTGTCCTTTCCATCGCCTTCGGTTTTTTCTCTGAATACGTAGGTAGCGATTCCACAGTGCTCATGACAGTTTAAGGTAACTTTTGCTGACTCTTCTCCGTCCAATAGGGATATGAACTCAGCAATCGGTTCAACTGAAGATGGTGGGTAAAATGCGCTGGTTGGCACTTGACCATCAGTTTCCTCTTCAATAATGTTGACAAAGTCCGGAATGGTAATCCTTTGCTCTTCCACATGGTCAGATGGAGTTCTTCCGGAGAATGAAACAGGTTGGAAGTTAACACCATAGATGATGTCATTATTGTCAAATGCGAACTTGATGATTTCCCCAACTTGGTGGTCGTTGACTCCTTTTACGAGTGTTGGCACAAGCACTACTCCTAATCCAGCTTTCCTACAGTTTTCAATTGCCTGAAGTTTGTCCGGGAGTAGGTTTCTGCCTTTGTTTTCAATATAAGGTTCAGGAGTTACACCTTCAAAGGAAAGATAGACTGTATTTAATCCAGCTGCTTTTAAATCAGCTGCTAAATTTTCCCTTTTAGCCAATCTTAAACCGTTGGTTGCTATTTGAACGTGAGTGAAACCTTCCTCCTTAGCCATTTCAATGAGTTCAACTATGTCTTTTCTTACAGTTGGCTCTCCACCTGCATATTGGATAGCAGGACATGGATGAGGCTTTAAGTTCCTCAAATTCCTAAGCATCTGTCTGATTTCCTCTTGGCTAGGCTCATACAAGTATCCAACGGCAGCAGCATTTGCAAAGCACACTGGACATTTCAAGTTACACCTGTTTGTTACGTCAATCAAACCCAATACGGTTGAAGTTTCATGTTTTGAACATAATCCACAGTTACTTGGACAAGGCAGGTTATAGTCCACACTAGGATTGTCAACATGAGTTACTGTTGGAATGAAATCTTCCATTCTATTATATAATTCCTCATCACTCCAGTAGGTGTTTATAAACTCTCCATGGTCTTCACAAGCCTTTTTGATCAGGATTTTGCCGTCCTCGTCATAGACTTCGGCCTCAAGAGTCTTTCCACACTCTGGACATAAACTTTTAGTACTTTTAATTTTCAAAAAATCACCTTCACTAACAATATTGCATCATTAGTACACTTACATAATATAAATATATATAAATCAATAACATATTTAAACTTAATTAATATATAGTAGTTTAAACAAAATTAAAGTAAAGTCAATTGGAGAATTAGTTAATGGATGTACAAATAATTTTACTTGGTTGTTTGACAACCCTTTATTTTATCCTTCCTGCATACTTTTCAAATGGAGGGGCCCTTGCCTTTGGAGGAGGAACTCCCGTCGATTTTGGAAAAAGCGACAGTAATGGAGTTCGTTGGATAGGTGACGGAGTTACCTGGAGAGGCCTTTTTGCCGGGACAATAATAGGAATAATTACCGGAGTCATTCAAGGATATCTTGCTCCGTTCATATTACCTCAAATCGGGTCTAATCTGATTACTCCAATTGTAACAAGCGTTAGCAACGGAATTTTAATTGGCTTTTTGCTTGGTTTTGGTGCCCTGTTAGGTGACGCATTGGGCAGTTTCATTAAAAGAAGACTTGGAATTGGAAGAGGAAAGCCTGCACCAATCCTAGACCAGCTAGATTTCCTGATTGTGGCATTGATTTTAGTTTCACCGGTTGTTGAACTGAACCTGTTTTTTATCATAATAGCCATTGTCTTAACATTGGTCATACATTTAGTGGCTAATGGTGGAGCTTATCTGCTCGGTTTAAAAGATGTCTGGTACTAATTTTAAAAAAAAAGAATGTTTAAGAGGTTGAACTCTTAACTTAAATATTTCTCCATCATCACTGCAGTTCCTATTGCAGGAGCGACAGTACACTCGTCATCGCTTAGGATATCTCCCATGGATTTGACTTCAAGACCCAAAAGCTCGGCTGCAGGCCTGTCCAGAATGTCCTTTCCAAGGCCAGTGGTGACTATCAGATCAAGGTTTTGGGTTTCATGAACCTGCTTTAAGCCATCTGCAATCTGTTCCACCTGCTTTTGATGGATGAAATCAGCCATCTCAACGATGTCTTCCATTGAAAGCATTTCCAGATCTGCACATACGACCCTTGCGATTCTTCTGGCACAGTCCATTTTGGACTTTCCCTCACCGTCGAATGTGTCGCAAATGTAATCTTTCTCAGTGATTAGGTCCAATACCATATAGACGTCTGCGGTTTGTGCAAACAATTCGCTGGCCACACGATATTCCTTTCCGTTTAACTCAACCTTGTCAAGGAAGCTTGCAAGATTTGTTCTCAATGTTCCAGTGTAGACCAGTTCGCCTGTTGCGGACCTGTCGAAATCGGATTTGCCTATAGCGCATTCCTTTGCATCCCTGATTGGGATGATGTCGGTTGTTGTGCTTCCTGTGTCGATGAATATGCAGTTGTCGGAAATCAATGTTGCGATTTGTGCTGTTGCAATCCAGTTGGCTGCTGCCGCCTTAAGTGGAGTTTTTTCTATTTCATCCTTTGAAAGCATGCCGTCCACACCCACATAAGCTATTGGGCAAGTGAAAGTTTCCTCACATTTCCTGACGACATCAAGAACCCCCTCCTTTTTAGTGTCGTATGCATCAACAAGTTCTGCGGTCATTGAAATGCCTACGGCATCAATTTCTGAAACCGGACATATTTTTTCAATCAATTCAATCAGAACATGAGATAAATCATCGTTATTGCTCCACATTGGAAGGTATTCGAAATCAACTTCAATGTTTTTTATTTCACCGTTTTCAAAGTCAATTATCGCTAAATCGGTATTTGCTCCTCCAATGTCAAATCCTGCTATCTTCATAAATTATATTCTCCTAATTTCCAATGATTCGCCAAATTTCTTAAACTCAACTTCCCCATCCAGGGAAATGTCCACGTCATCAATATCCATTTCACCGTCAATCAGCTTGATTATGGTGTCTCCGATGTTGATGTTGGAAATCTGCTTTAGGCCAACGTAAGGTGTTGTGAACCTTGAATTGATTTCCAGAAGGTAAACTGAATAGATATCTTTTTCATCATTATTTATTAACAAGTCAACACCCACAAAACCTTTGAGTCCATCAATGGCTTCAACAGCATTTTTTGCTATTTCAAACGCTTCATCTTTATATTTGCTTTCATAAGGTATTTTTCCGCCAAGATAGGTTCCCTTATCATTCTTAAGTTCCACGAACTGTTGGTTTAGACTTATTGGAATTGCCTTATTGCCGTCTGAAAGCAGACTGACGCTAATGTCAACACCATCGACATACTCCTGAACGATGACGCGTGAGCCCGGTGTGAAGATCTTATCAAGGTCCAATGTCAAGTCCTCGATATTTTCAATTATGACAATGTCCTCGCAGTCAACTCCCATCAATGGCTTGATGATCAGCTTCAATGGGGTAAGCGGATCTTCAGCCTGCCATTTTTCATGCAGGTTTTCAATTGCCCTTTTCCAATAGCCTTTCGCATCAATCTTGAACCTGAATGACCTAGGCTGCGGAACGGTATTCGGCAGGGATTCATAGGTTTCATACTTGTCTGAAGACTTGAAACATGCCTCTGAAGAGGAGGTGTATGTCCTGACACCGTTGTCCTCCAGTATTTTGGTTATATTGAATAGGTTATTGTTGTTTTCGGCGGCAATGAAAATTGCATTGTCAAAGTCTGATGCATTCTTTTCAAGCCAATCGATGATGTTTTCATCTATCAGGATGGGATTGACGTTGTCATATTCCTTTACGACATTTTCATATGACTCGTTAATCACCAGATCAACATTATACTCTTTCAAGTCATCCAAAAGTGCAAAAATCAGCTCTTCAGCTTCTGAAATTATGCACTTGTCCTTTTCACCGGAAGCTGTGAAATATTCGAATACCAAAATTGAATCATTCTCGCTCATCATAAGTAATCATCATCCCGTTTAAGTTTAAGTCGTCTGCCGGGAAACGCATTTCATCGCCATCATATGCCATGTGAATCAAGGCATCGTTTTTAGTTTCAAATTCCCTGACTGTGATGTCCTCGTCAATCAAGGCCATTTTCCTTGAAAATGAAGACATGATGTCTTCCGGAGCCTTAATGTCAAGCAGACCTTTTTCATAATACTCCTGGATTGCATCAACTGTTAGTTTTGCGGAATCGCCTTGGCCGTATGGGTTTGGAGCGTTTTTCATTTTGTCCCTGAATTCCTCATCGGACAATATCCTATCAACATATTCTAAAATCGCATCCTTGTCTGAACCCACCAGAATGTTTCCGCCTGATGTTACGGTTTCTGGCCTTTCGGTGTTGTACCTTAAGGTCAAAGCAGGCACATCAAGAGTTATTGCCTCCTCCTGCAATCCTCCTGAGTCAGTTAAAATTAAAGTTGAAGCGGAAGTCAACTGTAAAAAATCAAGATAACCGATTGGCTTTATGATGTGAACATGCTCCAGACTGTCCAATTCATCAAACAACCCAAATTCCTGTAGGGTGTTTTTTGTTCTTGGATGAATCGGGAAAATGATGTTCATCTGGTCCAGTTCCTTTAAAGCCTCAATAATGCTTGTTACCCTTTTCCTGTCATCGACATTCTCTGCCCTGTGCATTGTTAGGGTCAGTATATTGTCCATATTCTCAATGTCCAACCTTGAAAGGGATTCCTCTTCAATGCCCCTTTTCTTGGCTATTTCCAAATGTCTGAAGCAGGCATCGACAACAGTGTTTCCAGTGACAATAAGATTTCTTCTTGAAAATCCTTCAGCCAAAAGATTGATGGCTGATTCAACTGTAGGAACAAAATACATTGATGATGCAACATCGGCGACCCTGCGATTGATTTCCTCAGGCATTGTCATGTCAAATGACCTGAGTCCCGCTTCCACATGGCCCACCGCAATGTGCAGTTTGGATGCCACAAGAGCTCCGGCAAGGACTGCATTGGTGTCACCCTGAACAAGCACGATGTCAGGCTTTTCACTGACAAGAACTTCCTCAATTCCCTTCATCATAAGTCCGGTCTGTTTTCCGTGACTTGCGGAACCAACATGGATATTGTAATCCGGAGATGGAATCTCCAAATCCCTGAAGAAATTGTCTGACATTTCCTTATCGTAATGCTGTCCTGTATGTAAAACGATTTGGTCAATGCCTCTTTTGGCAATCTCATCAATAATAGGGGCCATCTTAATGATTTCCGGCCTTGTTCCCAAAATAGTTGCAATTTTCATATTATCACTTAAATAATATATGTTTAAAATACTTTAAAAATTTTTTAGAAATTCTCAATAATCTTTCGCAATTCTGCAAGGTTGGTTTCAACGAATTGACGATATTTCGGATTCGCCAATATCTTGTATTGCTTTATTTTTGATTTCAGGTAAGCTTCATGCATTATCTTCTGTAATGTGACAATATCTGTTCTTAAAATTAAATCCAGTTTATCCTTTTGGTCCTGGCTCAGATTGTTTAGGTGGGATTGTATTTGAGACTGGAATTTTAAAACGAAATTGGTGTTCTTCCTTGCAAAGTGTTCAAGCAAAAAGGAGGGAGCCATCTGAAATATGCTCTCATATTCCTTAACGTCATCATAGGTTATCTTATCATCCATATTATCAAAACTCGTGCAAATCATTTAAGCTTTTTATCATTGATTCACGTATCGCATATCTTCTCTGCAAATCGGTTAGTGAATCAACCAGATTGCGTCTGAATCTCTCACAGGCATAATCGTCATATGTGAACTTTATCCCATCATATTGAATGTCCATTAAAATCAGATAATCGGGCTCCATGACCTTAATGTAGGCCCTAGGCTCATCCTCAGCAGGATTCAATAGCTTTTCAACATCATCCAATGTCATCTTGCCGACGGCCACATCCACAAAGACCCTCATCATTTTCCTCACCATGTTCCACAGGAATGATTCGCCATAGATGTCGACAAAAATAGGAGTTAAGGTCTCGTGAAGGTTTGGGAATTCCCTTTTATGGTAATCGCCAAGTTCGGCCCTTGTGATTTTGATGTCATCAATTGTGCGCGTGGTTGTCTTTTGGAAACGCTTCGTGAAGTTTGTGAAGTTATGGGTTCCCTTGAAAAGCTCGGCACACTCGTTTAGCTTATCGATGTCGAGATCCTGAAACAGCATGTAGCGATACTGCCTCATCTGAGCATATCTTGGTTTAAAAGCATAACGAACAGGTGCACTGGCCAAAATTTGGATATCATCAGGCAGGGAATTGTTTATCTCGTTCACACGCACTTCCTTTTCGGACTGGAAGCTGATTACATTACCTAAACTGTGAACCCCCGCATCGGTCCTTCCCGCAATCCTGAATCTGGACTTTTTCAAATCATCAATGTAATCTAGCTTGCGCAAATGATAGATCAACTCTTCCTCAACAGTCCTGATGTCGGGTTGCCTTTGAAAACCGTGGAAATTAGTTCCGATATATCCAATTTTTAGTGCTGTTCGTTTCATCATTATAATATTAACGTTAATATAAAATAAGTTTTTAGAAAAAAGTGGAGGAAAAGTAAATAGCTAGTGTAGCTATTTACTCCTGTAATATGGCATAATATTGTTCAATTAAATGATAGGCATGCCAATTGAAAAGTAATCATTATTAAAAAGAGTTTTCATGTTAAAATTTTTACCATATGGGTTGTTTCATCATAATCGTCTTCCTCGATTGTGATTTCATAACCGACAGATGTCCAAAAAGGAATTCCAGATTCAAGATACCTGTGAGTGTGCAAGTATATTTTATCATATCCGGCATCCTTAGCAAATTCCTCCATGGTATTGACCAATTTGCGTGCAAGGCCATGCCTTCGGTACTCCTCAGCCACCATCAGTCTCCATATGCTTGCGGTATCCTCCCTTGAATAGACACCTTCAAATAATTCATAATCAACATCATAGGCCCTAATGGCCGCCGTTGCAATTATTTTATCGCCGTCTAAAGCTATGTAAAAGTTACCTTTAGGGGAATCCAGATAATATTCTGCCATCCATTCAATATCATAATGAAACTTTGGAGTTGGCCCAATGCCATACTCATTCATTATCTGCTCATATAAAAATACTTTAACAGCATCAATTTCCTCGGGGTCATTATTTACTGCCCTGATAATAAAATCCATAATATCACCTAAAAATTAAAAAAAAGAGAAATGAGGTGATTTCTCTTATTCCTGTGCGGTTTCAGGATTGAGCAATTTTTCAACATTTTCTCCGATTAAATCAAACAACAATACAACTATCAGTAATGACATACCAGGATAGAAAGCCAACCACCAGTATCCAGATGACAGGTAGTGCATTGATTCTGATAAAATTACCCCAATAGCCGGTTCATGAGGAGGCAATCCGAATCCTAAGAATGTAATTGCCGCTTCGTGCATGATAGCATGAGGGAACATTAGGATTACGCCTACAATGATTTGAGATATGATTAAAGGAAGAATATGCTTTGTTGCAATCCATACTTTAGACATTCCGAGATTTTCCGCTAAATGAATATATTCCTTAGTCCTAATTTCTTTAACTTCAGATCTTAAGACCCTCGCAAGGGGAGTCCAATGAGTCAATCCAACACCCATCACAACACCGATAACCCCTCCACCAAACATGATGGAAACAAGAATGATTAAAAGGATGTGAGGTATTGAACCGAATAAATCAATGATTCCCGCAACAGCCTCATCCGCAAACTTATTGAAACTTGAGAATAATCCCAGAACAATGGAAATAAAAGTACTTATTACAGATGCGATGAATCCGACCATAATACTTAATCCGAGACCTGCAATGGTTCTTTGAAACATGTCCCTTCCCATCCAATCAGTACCGAAAAGATGTTCAAGGGAAGGCATTTGATTAGCGCTGATGAAACTTGTTGGAATATCCCTTATAAAATAACCTGAAACGAAAATGGATACAATAACCAATGCGGAAAGAATAATAATGACAAGAGTTTTTGTCCTGAGATTAGCAGGGTACAAAAACCATTGCTTTTTATCATCAGTTTCTCTTTTTTTAATCATTGAATTCACTCTCCTTAATCCTTGGGTCAATTAAATAATAAGATAAATCCGCAAGCAGGTTACCGACAAATACGAATATCGCACTGAATATTACAATTCCTAAAAATAACGGAACATCACTGCTGAGACCAGCCGCTACTGCCGTTTGCCCAATACCAGGATATGAGAATACTTGCTCTACAAGTACCGCTCCACCAAACAGTTCACTGAAAGATAAGAACTGTAATGTTACTGCAGGCAGCAATATGTTCCTTATTCCGTGATTTTTAATTAAATCCCATCCTTTTTCTCCTCTAGATTTAGCGAATAACACATAATCTGAAGATAAAACCTGAATTAATTCATTACGAGTATACATTGCAATCGGTGCCAAACCAACCAGGCTCAATGTAAGTGTAGGAAGCACCAACCTTGATGCCCATTCTAAAAACGTAGCATCAGTACTCCTAACACCAATTGGAACACCAAATCCAATTGGGAACCATCCCAAATAAACAGCAAATACCATCAATACAAGCATACCTACCCAGAAAGACGGTGCAGATTGAATTGCATAACAATAAATTTTTACTGCCTTGTCTATCCAAGAACCTTTATTTTTACCTGCAACAACACCTAGAACAAAACCAAGAACCCCACTCAATACCCATGAGATGGCCATCAACACAATGGAAGCGGAAGCCTTTTCCCAAATGATATCAATAACCGGTGCACGATATATTAAAGAAGTTCCCAAATTAAGCTGTATTAAATCTAATAGCCAATGGTAAATTTTCGTAGTCAAAGGAACATTTGTACCGAAATAATTCTCAAGTATTTGTCTTTGTGCTTCTGATACTGCTGCTTGTCTTAAATAAGCGTTAACTGGATCAATAGGGGATAAATCTAATAATATGAAACTAAAAATTGCAACTACAAGTATCAATATCACAAAACGTACTAACTTGTAACCCAAAAATTTCAATAATTTATTTTTATTCAAGAAAAGAAACCCCCTTAAAAATTTTTAAAAAATAAAAAAAGGAAAAAGATAAGTTAATTAAGCTGTAGAGTTGGTTCTGGTCCAATCACAGACATTAATTAATATATCGTTTCCTAAACCGTCAGGTTGTTCACCAATATCGATTCCATCTTTAATGAAGTAGTTGTAGTCGTAGTTTACAAGCCATACGAATGGAGCATCGCCAGCAGGACCCCAACCTCCGCCATTGACGAGAGCGGATTCTGACCATAAGGTGTTAGCAGCATTCAAATCACTGGAATGCATTGCTTCATCCATCAATTTATCAGAATCAGTGTTGTTGTATAAACCAGGGTTCATGTAGAATCCGTCGGCTTCTTTACTGTGATATTGTTGATAAATGGATTTGTATGGGTCAGGGGAAGTTTGTTGCATTAATGCTGCTGAAGAGTACATGTTAGCATAAATTGTATCCCAATCAGCACCGACTAAGTTAACTTCAATTCCAAGTTCTTTTGCTTGTTCTGCAAATACTGTGGATAGAGACTGTCTGTCAAGGTAGTCAGGTGGGTAGTATAAATCAAATGATGCTTTTACACCATCTTTTTCCACGATTCCATCACCGTCAGTATCTGTCCAGCCACCCTCTTTCAAGATTTGTTTAGCTGCATCGACATCTCCATCCTGAACTTTAGCATTAGAGTTTGCATAATCCCTTGTATCTACACTGGTATATTCAGGGGTAGCATGTCCTGAGAAGATTTCATCACACATTGCTTGACGGTCAACACCGACGTTCAATGCTTGTCTGATTGCTTTATCGGAAGTTACATTGTTACCTATTTTCCATGTTCCGTTCCAAGAATCACCTGTGTCCGGAAGGTATGGGAAGGATACACCTTGTGCTCTTCCAGCAGATTTTTCAACAAATTGATATCCGTCAACACTTTGGTTTAATGCAGAAGTTGCTACAGGAACTACATCCACATCACCAGATTTAGCCAATTCTAACCATGTTGCTTCTTCAGGGAATAATAAGGTAATTTGAGTGAAGTATGGTTTTTGGCCATAATAGTTATCATTGACTTTGAATATTGCTTGTTGGCCTTTATCCCAGTGATCCAATACATAAGGTCCTGTACCGATTGGGTTTTCACCATAGGTATTGTTGTCGTATGAATCAGATGGAACAATACCGACATATCTTAAGTCATAAATGAATGTTGATCTTGGTTCAACTAAATTAAACTCGACAGTGGTTTCATTTACTGCTTTTATACTTTCAAGATTTGTTAAATCCAATTCTGACTCGGTTTCTTTTGCAGTGTTGAATGTGATGCTACATCCTCAGCATCGAAAGTTGAGTTATCTGAGAATTTAACATCATCTCTTACATTAACTGTCCATGTTTTACCGTCACCACTGATTGAGTAATCAGTAGCAAGGTCTGGGACAATGTCACCATTTTTATCTGTTTTAAATAAACAACTTTGTACTAACGGATTATAGTTTTGGTGTCCGCATCCCCAACCAACAAGAGGGCTGAATCCTGCTTCTGGTTCTTTGATGTTACTGTGCGCTGCTACTGTTAAATGAGTAGGGTCACTGTCATGAGTGCCTCCACCCATCAATGCAAATGCAGCCACAACTATAACGACCAAAGCTACAATCGCTGCGATTATCATTTTTTTATCCATAAATTTCACCATGAAATAACTTCATATTAAAATAAAAGTAATACTTTTATAGGGATTTATGCTCAATCAGTAATACTTTTTTTAATTATTTTAATATAATAGTAATTTTGATTATTAAATATAAAAAGATATTTATTACTTTTAAAGATTGCTTAAAAAAATAGCCAATGTTTAATAAAAAACATGATAAAGACATCAATTAGAAAAATTTAACGACTGGATTTTATAACCATTGAACAAAAAGTAATATCAAACTAAAACAAAAACTTGAAAAAAATAATACTAAAAGTAATACAAAATTAACATTTAAATAGAACCACCATTAAATATTCGCTCATGAGCATCTCACATAAATTAAAAAGTTACCTGATAGAAAACGGTGCAAGCAACGTGGGGTTTGCAGACATCACACATTTTTCCCCAAAACCCAATCTAAATGTTGGCGTTGTGTTTTATATAACTTATCCCAAGGAGATTATACGAAACATGCAGAATGCACCTACACATGAATATCTTGAAGAGCTAATAAGCCTAAACACAAGACTGGACGCCCTTGGGATGAAATGTGAGGAATTTTTAATGGACAAGGGTTATGATGCTTATGCGCAAACAAAAAAGAGACTGGGAACTGATTTTGGAGAGTTCAATTCATTTGAACTGCCACATAAAACTATCGCCACACGTGCAGGCCTTGGATGGATTGGCAAATCAGCATTATTCACAACAAAGGATTATGGATCAGCGCTTAGACTATCATCAGTTTTAACAGATGCTCCCTTAGACTTGGGAACCCCAATACAAAAATCAAGATGCGGAAAATGCATGGAATGCAGGGACGCATGCCCAGGCGGGGCAATAAGTGGCAAAGAGTGGAATTATAAATTAAAGAGAAATGACTTTTATGACGATAAAAAATGTGAGAAATACGCCCTCATTATATCAGAAGAAAACTTAGGAAAAGCAGATACGGTATGCGGAAAATGCATTTATGCCTGCCCACACACTCAAAAATATTTTAAAAAACTATAATTTTACAGCATAGGTGAAATCACTTGCTAATGGATTAATATCCAATCTTTTTATTTCTTTATCCATATGAACTGTTTCTAATTCATCATTAGAGTCCAATGCCACTACAAAACCCATTTTTGTCCAAAATTCCAAAGCTCCCGGAAGAGTTTTATGAGTATGCAAATAAATATTTTTGAATTCAACACCATTTGCAAAATTTTCAGCAATCTGAAACATTTTAGAGGCTAAACCGCAACGCCTACACCTCTCATCGACAAATAACCTCCATATGCTGGAAGTGGTGTCCCTTGAGTAAAGATGCCTAAATTCAGGAAAGTCCTTATCATATGCCCTGATGCCAATTGTTGCAATGATTTCGCCGGTTTCCAGATAAGCGACAAAAAAGTTGTTTCTCTGAGGATTAATATAATATTCCTCAAGATTTACAATATCCTGATGCCATTCAGGAACATAATCATAGCCGAATTCCTTTTTTATCATCTTAAACAAGAAATCCTGGACATCCTTTATTTCTTTAGAATCATTGCCCAATTCTTTGATTACAACATTCATGGAAAACACCAAACATGAAAAGTATTACAAAAGATATCAAATTTATGTCATTAGTAATACTTTTTAATAAATTTTGAATAACTTTAATATTGATAAAGTACAAATTAGTATATAAAATTTATCATTTGAAATCATGAATGGTGATATGATGGAAAAATTATTAGATGTGGAAAATGTTTCAATATCATTTATTCAATATACTAAAGGTTTAAATCAAAGAGATCTAAAAGTGATTACAGATTTAACATTAGATATATCTGAAGGAGAAATATTGGCAGTATTAGGTTCAAGCGGGTCCGGAAAGAGTTTGCTTGCACATGCAATATTCGGCATCCTGCCTGAAAATGCAAACTTAAATGGAAAAATAAAATTCAAGGGAAGGGAATTGTCACAGGAAGACAAGGAAGAAATTAGGGGAAAAGACATTGTGCTCGTTCCCCAATCCGTGAATTTTTTAGATCCATTAATGAAAATATCCGACCAGGCCATTGGAAATGTCAAATCTGATGACGAGAGAAAAGAAAAGAAAATTAAACAAAGGGAAATTTTCGAACACTATAATCTGGACCCTGAAGTGGACGACATGTATCCCTTCCAGCTATCCGGAGGAATGGCAAGAAGAGTGCTCGTATCAACAGCACTGTTATCCGACCCAAAATTAGTGGTGGCGGACGAACCGACACCGGGACTTGACGAAAAGACAGTGCAGGAAACACTGAACCACTTCAAACATATGAAAGAAGATGGAATAGGGGTGCTTCTAATTACACACGACATCCATGCGGCATTGGAAGTGGCCGATAGAATCGGAATATTCTATTCAGGATATGTGATTGAAATTGCGGAAAACAAAGACTTTTCAGGAGACGGAGAAAACCTTCTACATCCTTACACAAAAGCGCTATACAAAGCATTGCCTGCAAACGGATTTGAACTAACTAAAGGCCACCAGCCATTACACGGAGAAATCGTTGAAGGTTGCCCATATTATGACAGATGTGAAATGAGATTTGATAGATGCAAACAAGAAAGGCCTCAATTAATTGATTTGGGCAATAAAAAAGTCAGATGTTTTAAATACGAGGAAGGTGCATAAAAATGGAACTTAAAGCAACAAACATTTCATTCAAATATCCCTCAGCCAAGAAATACCTATTGAAAAATGTCAGTATAGAACTTGATAATCAAAAAGTCGTTGGATTAATCGGAGATAGTGGAAGCGGCAAATCAACCTTATGTAAAATCTTATCCGGATATGTTACAAACTATGAGGGTACAGTGACATTTGATGGAAAATCTTTGCCCAAAACAGGATTCAAACCAGTCCAATTAATTTACCAACACCCGGAAAAGGTGATGAATCCGAAATGGAAAATGAAAAATATCCTGGAAGAATCATGGGACGTTAATGATGACATGCTAAAAGAATTTGGAATTCAAAAATCCTGGTTGACAAGATTTCCACAAGAGCTTTCCGGAGGTGAGCTTCAAAGGTTTTCAGTTTTAAGGTCACTGAACCCAAATACCAAATTCTTAATAGCAGATGAAATGACCACAATGCTTGATGCTATTACCCAAGTGCAAATTCTGGATTCGGTTTTAAAAATAGTAAAAGAAAGAAAAATGGGATTTTTACTTGTTAGCCATGACATGGACTTGGTTGACACCATTTGTGATGATAAAATATATTTGAAAGACATCAATGAAATTTAAATAATTTAAAATATTATTAATACAAGCAGAACAAAAATATTATTAATTTCAAGTGATGAAAATGAGCTGCTACAAATATTGGGGAAAACTAGAGGAAATTGCAAACAAATTATCTTCCTATGGAGATTTAGACAAATACGGAAATTCCGAACTGGATGATATAAACATCGATGAAATCATTGAGATATTGGATGATGTGGAAATCATAGCTCACGACAAGACAATTGATTTCGATTCAGCAAAACATATCCTTGACGATGAGAAAATGAACAAGGCATTGAAATTGATCAGAAAGTTTTATGTTTATGTTGGAGCCAGGCTTGAAACAGAAAACGCCCTGAAGATTTTGGAATCAGAAAATCCAACGGAAACCCTTGATTCATTTCATTTTTACGACAGATATATCGGGCTTGTCGAAAACGAAAGCCAACTTGCCAAATTCAATGAGGAGAAAACATTCTTATTCTTAGGCTCAGGACCTCTCCCATTGACATTGATAATGTTCAACAAGGTATTCGGATGCAAATGCATAGGCATTGAACAGCAACAGGATGTTGCGGATCTCTCAGTGAAGGTTTTAAAAAGACTTGGACTTGATGAAGACATCAGGATTGTTGTCGGTGACGAAACAGCCATCCAGGACTTGGATTATGATATCCTGATGGTCGCTGCACTTGCGGAACCTAAGGAAAGGGTCTTTTCAAACATATGGCAATATGTGGACGAAAAAACACCTGTCATTTACAGAACATACACCGGAATGAGGGCCATACTATACTCACCTGTCCTTGACAAGGACACAAGGGGATTTCACAAGGAAGTCATGATGCTGCCTTCCGGAAAAACAAACAACACTTCCGTTTTAATCAGAAAAATCGTTTGATTTTTCTAAAAATCCATCACCTAAAATTATTACTGAGTATTTAAACCATCTTAAAGAAAGTAATACTGATTTAAAGAAATTGTTATTACTCCATATGGCAAATCAGTAATAATTATTACTTTTTTTAAAGAATAAAGAGATTTAGTAATACTTTTTTTAGGAACATTTAAATAGGAATTTAATAATACATTTTATTTGATTGTTATTAATTTTTATATTACTAATCTATTAAAAATTATGACAATTACCTCATTAATAAAACTTTTTGGAGACAAATAATGGATACAAAATACATTATTGGAATAATTGCTGTAATTATCATTGCTATAATTGCTGGCGCAGTCCTCATGGGAGGATCACATACTGAAAGAGCTGACGATGGATTAGTAGTTGCTGCTTACAGTCACGGAGGAGAACCGGAAGCCGGTTTCGATCCTATACTTGGGTGGAACTATTATGCAGAACCATTAATCCAATCAACCTTGTTGAAAATGACAAAGGGCATGGATTATGAAAATGATTTGGCTACCAGCTGGGAAGCTAATAGTGACTTTACAGAATATACCGTAAAACTCAGAGACGGCGTTAAATTCACAGACAACACAACTTTAGATGCGGAAGATGTTGCATTCACATACAACGAAGCTAAAGCTAGTGGTGCAAGTCTCGATTTAAGCAGTATGGACAACGCTACTGCAACAGATAAGAATACTGTTAAATTCGAATTAAACAGACCAGATTCCACATTTATTGATAAAATGGCATACATTGGTATCGTACCATCAGATTCATATAACAATGAAACATATGGTGCAAATCCAGTGGGTTCCGGACCTTATAAATTCGTACAATGGGACAAAGGTCAACAAGTGATTTTGGAGAAAAATCCTGATTACTATGGAAAACAACCAGAATTCAACAAATTAACTATCTTATTCGCACAAAACGATGCTGCCTTCAATGCAGTTAAAAATCATGAAGTAGATGTTGGTGCAGTACCTTTAGCATATGCTAATGAAACTGTTGACGGATACACCATGTTCCTACAGGACACCATTGACGTAAGAGGTATTTCATTACCTGTTCAAAACAACACCGGTGCCACAACTGAAGAAGGAAACCCAATGGGTAACAACATAACTGCTGACAAAGCAATCAGAGAAGCATTAAACTATGGTATTGACAGAACTGCAATATCAGATGGTGCACTAAACGGATTTGGATACCCTAACTTCGACGGAATTGCACACCAATTACCATGGGCAAATAAAGAAGCAACCATTGAAGACGGAGACGTTGACAAAGCTAAAGACATCTTAAAACAAGGTGGATGGGAAGACACCGATGGTGATGGAATAGTAGAAAAAGACGGACAAAAAGCATCCATCAACTTATACTACTCATCAGATGCATCTGAAAGACAAGCAATTGCCGTAACTGTTGCTGAACAAGCAAAAGAGTTTGGAATTGAAGTGAATGCCACCGGTTCCAACTGGGACGAAATGGACGCTATAAAAAATACTGACCCAATCGTATGGGGATTCGGTTCAACCGATCCATCCACAATGTGGTCTGAATACTACAGTGACCAAGCAGGAGTTGGATACAACAACCCAGCTCTCATTAACAACAGCGCAGTCGATGCACACATCGATAACGCTATGAAAACAGACCGTAACTCTTCATTCGCTGAATGGTCTGCTGTCTCATGGGATGGAAATACAGGTATTTCACCTAAAGGTGACGCAGCATGGTTATGGGTTGGAGAAATTAAATACGGATACTACGTGGACGACAGTTTAGATATTTCCAACGACACACAACTATTGCAACCTCACGGTGGAGATATCTTCGGAAACATCTACGACTGGCATCGCGTTTCTTCAATTGAAAAATAAATTAAAAATTTGAGTTAAATTTTTTAATTTAACTCCCTCTTTTTTCCCTTTTTGGAGCATATACTATGACAAAATACAATAAATTAATGAAATTTTTAGGTAAGAAAATAGTCCGATTTTTAATATTGCTTATTTTTGTCATATTATTGAGTTTTTTGCTTATCGACATGTCGCCGATCAATCCTGTTAAAACATATATCAGCAACATGGTCGTTTCACCAGAACAAGTCGCCGCCCTGGAATCCTATTGGGGAGTAAATGAACCGATCACTTCCAAAATGGCAAACTGGTTTGGAAACATCATACACGGAGATTTTGGAAATTCTCTTATTTTCAGAGCGCCCGTAATTGACGTTATTAAAGAAAGGTTCATGGCATCATTAGTATTGATGATAGCTTCATGGTTACTGTCAGGAGTTTTAGGATTCTTGTTAGGAGTAGTGGCGGGATTTAAAAAAGACTCAATAATTGACAAGGCAATTAAAGTTTACTGTTACATATTACAATCCGCACCAACATTCTGGATCGCATTAATCATCCTAATGATATTCAGTGTATATCTAGGTTGGTTCCCAACAGGTTTGGGAGTTCCTATTGGTACATTAAGTGAAAATGTATCTTTCTGGGATTGGCTAAACAGACTGATACTTCCTATGATAACATTGAGTATTGTGGGAGTGGCCTCAATTGCATTATTCACAAGAGACAAATTGATAGAAGAAATGAATAGTGACTACTTTTTATTCGCTAAAGCAAGAGGAGAAAGCGGTTGGAATTTAATTAAAAGACATGGAATTAGAAATGTATTGCTTCCTGCAATCACATTACAGTTTTTAGGATTTTCAGAATTATTCGGTGGAGCAGTTCTTGTAGAGCAAATTTTCACATATCCTGGAATTGGGCAGGCAGCAGTATCAGCAGGTCTGAGAAGCGATGTTCCGCTTCTTTTAGGAATTGTAATATTTAGTGCAATATTCGTGTATTGCGGTAACCTAATAGCTGATATAATCTATAACTTTGTTGACCCAAGAATTAGGGAGAGTGAAGAAGATGGCTAATACTGAAAAAGGAAGCATTTACAATTCCATTGGTAAAATGAATTTAAGGACTAAAACCCTGCTTACCATTGGAATTACCGTGTTCATCCTAATAGCTGTTGTGATTTCAAGCCTTTTAATCAACTCCACAGACATCACAACCAATTTCCAGGCAATGAACCAAGCCCCCTCCCTTGAGCATCTGTTCGGTACTGACTGGATGGGAAGGGACATGTTTACCCGTACATTAAAAGGATTAGGTTTAAGTGTTCAAATCGGTGCCGGAGCATCAATCTTAAGTAGTTTAATAGCTATTGCAATGGCATTTATTGCAAGTACTAATAAATTCTTAGACGGTGTTGTCTCCTGGTTAATTGATTTGTTCCTGTCAATTCCTCATATCCTATTAATTATCTTAATTTCCATTGCATTAGGTGGAGGTGCGTTTGGTGTAACCATGGGTGTTGCAGTTACTCACTGGACGTCTCTTGCAAGAGTATTGAGAGCTGAAATAAAACAGATCAACACTTCCGAATTTGTAAAACTATCTAATAGATTTGGAAAATCAAAATTCTGGATTGCTAGAAAACACATTTTCCCATTGGTAATAACACAAATTATCGTCGGAACAATCTTAATTTTCCCTCATGCGATAATGCACGAAGCCAGTGTAACCTTCTTAGGTTTCGGTTTATCACCACACGAACCTGCAATCGGTATTATCTTATCAGAATCAATGAAATACCTTGCTACAGGTAATTGGTGGTTAGCATTGTTCCCTGGTTTGGCATTACTGATAATCGTATTGTTATTTGATATTGCCGGGGAAAACATTAAGAAAATACTTGATCCGACAAGTGCAAATGAGTAGGTGATAACATGGATAAACTATTAGATGTGGAAAACGTTTCTATTTCATTTATACAATATACTCAAGGTTTAAATCAAAGAGACCTCAAAGTTATCACCGATTTAACACTTGATATATCTGAAGGAGAGATTTTAGCAGTATTAGGTTCCAGCGGATCTGGAAAAAGTCTTTTAGCACATGCAATATTCGGAATACTTCCAGAAAACGCAAATCTAAACGGTAAAATCAAATACAAAGGAAAGGAACTGTCACAAAAAGACAAGGAAGAAATACGCGGGAAAGAAATATCATTAATACCACAGTCAGTGAATTTCCTTGATCCTTTAATGAAAATATCCGACCAAGCCATTGGATATACTGAAAATGAAGATGAGAAAAAGGCCAAAAAGGCAAAGCAACGGGAAATTTTTGAACGTTACAATCTAGGACCTGAAGTGGATGAAATGTACCCATTCCAACTCTCAGGAGGAATGGCAAGAAGAGTACTCGTATCAACAGCACTGTTTTCAAATCCAAAACTTGTAGTAGCAGACGAACCAACACCTGGACTTGATGAAAAAACAGTCCAGGAAACATTGAATCATTTCAGAAAAATGAAGGAAGATGGTGTAGGAGTACTGCTTATCACTCACGACATACATGCTGCATTAGAAGTTGCCGACAGGATAGGAATTTTCTACTCAGGTTATGTAATCGAGATTGCTGAGAACAAGGACTTTTCAGGAGAGGGAGAAAACCTCCTTCACCCCTACACAAAAGCGCTATACAAGGCATTGCCTGCAAATGGATTCAACCTGACTCCTGGCCATCAGCCGTTGCACGGTGAGATTCCGGAAGGTTGTCCATATTACGACAGGTGTGAAATGCGTTTTGACAGATGTAGGAACGAACGCCCTCAACTAATCGACCTAGGAAATAAAAAAGTCAGATGTTTTAAATACGAGGAAGGTGCATAAAATGGAACTTAAAGCAACAAACATTTCATTTAAATATCCTTTAGCAAAAGAGTACCTATTAAAGGATATCAACATACATCTGGACAACAATAAAATCATGGGTTTAGTTGGAGACAGTGGGGTAGGAAAATCCACACTATGCGAAATCCTATCCGGATACTATCCAAACTTTGAGGGTAGCGTAGAACTTGACGGACAAAAACTGCCTGAAAAGGAATTCTGTCCGGTACAGTTAATTTACCAACATCCTGAAAAAGTTATGAATCCAAAATGGAAAATGAAAGACGTTTTAGAGGAATCCTGGAACGTGGATGATCAATTACTGTCCGACTTTGGAATTCAGAAATCCTGGTTTACCAGATTCCCACAGGAATTGTCCGGAGGCGAACTTCAAAGATTTTCAGTCTTAAGAGCATTGAACCCGAAAACCAAATTCCTAATTGCAGATGAAATGACCACCATGCTTGACGCAATCACCCAGGTGCAAATTTTAGATGCAGTGTTAAAAATAGTAAAACAAAGGAAAATGGGATTCTTGCTTGTAAGCCACGACATGGATCTTGTAAACACCATATGTGACGACGTAATCTATTTTAATGATATTAATGGTATTTAATCATTAATATCACTTATTAATTTTTTTTATTTGCCAATCTGCCCAAACACCAGTGATATTATTTGAAACTATTTCTCCCAAAACGATACCCATCCAGGCACCCCAAACACCATAACCTAAAACAACAGATAATAAAACCGCAAAGAATAGTGTAAATCCTGTTTCTCTCATTATTGTCTGAAACATTGCTGTTATTCCCTTGCCTATGCCCTGGAACACATATGTTGATGGCACTCCAACGGCCATTGTCGGATAATAGATTACAATCCAAGCAATGAAGCTAGTAAGCTCCGGCGCGATTCTTGCACTGCTTCCACCGGAAGTGAAAATCGATGCGATATCCCCTGCAAACACGTTTGTCAGAATCATTACGACAATAGCTATGACTAAAGACACCTTCATGGCATACCTGTGGGCAATCTGAATATTCCTATAGTTCTTTGCACCGAAATTAGCTGCAATGACACTGATTAAAGCAGTCCCGATTGCCAATAAAGGAGTTGTTGTGATTATTACGATTCTCCAGCCTGTTGAGTAAACCGCAACGGAATCGGTTGAGCCGACATAAACCAGAAGAGCCGAGAATACCGCTGCAAAAAACGCATTGTTCAAAAGCTGTATGCTTGCAGGAATGCCCACCTTAACTATATCCATTGAGATGTCCTTTTTAAAATTGAAATTGCCTAAAGTGGGTTTCAGGTAGGTGTCCTTCTTAAAATAAAGCCAATAGCACAAAATCAGGATTACACATAATGAAGAGATCAGTGTTGCAATGGCAGCTCCTCCAACTCCAAGATTTAAGTAATATATGAAAATAGGGTCCAAAATCATGTTTAAAATTGCAGAGGCAATCATTGCATACATAGGCCTTTTACTGTCACCCTCCCCTCTGAAAACACCATATAGTGCATTTGACAAGATGATTAAAATTGATCCAAGCAGGATTGGAACACCATACTCTGTCGCATATCCTATGGTTTGGCCGGCACCCATGACATTCAATATGGGATTCAATAAAATCAACAGGACAACAGTTAAAATTATTGAAATGACAATATCCAAAAGAATTGAATGAATAGATGCATTGTCCGCTTTAGTATTATCCTTTTCTCCAATGTATTTTGAGATTGCAAAAGATGCACCTGCCCCCAATCCATTTCCAAAACCGACAAGAATCATAAATATGGGCGTGAAGAATCCAACGCCGGCAAGTGCATCGGCCCCAAGACCTGACACCCAAGCGGCATCGATTAGATTGTATAAACTAGAAATAAGCAATGAAATAATCAAAGGTACGGATATTCTAAGCAATGCTCTTTTAGGATTTCCCAGCATTATGTCTACACTTTTTGAATTATCATTACTTTGCATAAGTAACTATTAAAATTTATTCAGATATAAAATTAATTATTTAACAGTTTTCTAGTCCTTTCTTCAAATTCATTATAGTCTGATTTATATAATTCATCCTGAATTGGCCTGAATTTATCAAATTCTAATTTGACAAATTCATTAATTTCACTCCTACTGACCTTTCCTTTGCCTTTTAAGATTTGATATCCAACAAAGTCTAAAAATTTGTCCAATTGTTCTGCCCAATCCTTCATGCTCATAGGAATTTCCCTTGTTGCTTGAAGTTCTGCAAAATTGAGGTACAATTCCACGAGTTTGTTAAGTTCTGAAAGTTCAGATTCAGATAAGTAATTTTTTGCAACTTTTGTATCGCTTAATTGAATTTTACCATCTGGAGAATGCTTCCAAGAAGTCAAACCCATATTTTCTTTATCACTGCTTGCACGATTTTTGATTATCTCCGGTGCAGTCATGCCAGATACCGCATAATGAAGTTTGTTCTGAACTTTAGAATAAAATTCCTGTGTGATCTCGGCATTTTTGTTATAATCGTGACTTGTCGCATACAAGTCAGTTAATTTTTCATAGAATCGTCTTTCAGAAACTCTTATTTCACGAATTCTTTCAAGCACATCATGAAAATAGTCTTTTCCAAATCTCGAACCATTTTTTAATAATTCATCATCTAAAACAAATCCTTTAACTATAAATTCTTTTAGAATACCAGTAGCCCAAATTCTAAAGCGTGTAGCATTTTTAGAGTTAACTCTGTAACCTACAGAGATTATTGCATCCAAATTATAAAAACCAGTATTATATTTTTTACCATCAGATGCAGTTACTCGAATTTTTCGAGTAACTGAATTTTCATTTAATTCCTCATCTTTAAAAATATTTTTTAGATGATAAGTGATTGTATTCTCTTTTACATTAAACAATTCCGCCATTGTCTTTTGAGTAGCCCACATAGTTTCTCTTTCAGGATCTATGATTACATCTATAGACACTTCTCCTTCATCACCTATATACAACAAAGTTCTTGTTATCTGATTTTCTTTCATGAAAAAACCTCTTTTAAAATTTTTCAATTAAATATTTGTTTATTCATTGTTTTTTCATTTTAATAAGGTTTTTGTTATAAATAAAAGCAAAATTACAAAGTAAAAACAATTATATTAACTAAAAACAATTTATTAAAAAAAATAATGGGAAAAAGAGGTTTAAAATTTAAAAAAAAATATAAAATTAGAATAGTGGATCTTTCACCATTCCAATTCTAAATGAGTTTAGGATAACTAAAATAGTCAATCCTAAGTCACCGAAACCAACAGACATCATCAAAGTGATGATTCCCATAACTGCGAGAACCACACATAATAGCTTAACCAAAATGGCAATACTGATATTCTGTTTGATGATTCCCATTGTCTTGCGGCTTAAAGCGAATAGATATGGGAGTTTTGAAATATCATCCTGCATCAATGCAATATCCGCTGTCTCAATGGCTACATCAGAACCTGCCGCACCCATTGCAATACCGATATTTGAGCGTGCTAAAGCAGGTGCATCGTTGATACCGTCTCCAACCATAGCCACATCACCAAATTTATTCCTGATTGTATCTAAGAGGTTTAACTTATCTTCCGGCAATAAATTGGAATAAACATAGTCTATGCCTATTTCGGATGCAACACTTTTTGCAGCGAGCTTATTGTCACCGGTGAGCATTACAGTTTGCACACCTTGATTTTTCAAATCGGCAATGACCTCAGAAGCGTTGTCTCTGATTTTATCGGATACTGTGATAATGCCTAAAACCTTTTGAGCATTACCGACAAATATCAAAGTCTTGCCTTCGCTGGAGTACTTGTTAATTTGATCTCTTGAAATGTCAAATGAACTTCCTTCAATCAGTGATTCGTTAGCGGCATAGAATTGCTCACCATTTATGTTAGCCACAATTCCCTTACCTGGAACATTTCTAAAGTCCTCGATGACATCGAACATGATGTTATTTTCATCTGCATAGCTAACAACAGCCTGGGCAATTGGATGGGAAGATTGATATTCAAGGGATGCAGCAATCTTGACAATATCCTCTTTTGAATAGCTTTCATCTAAAACTTCAACATCGCTTAATTTAAGTTTTCCTTCAGTTAAGGTACCTGTCTTATCAAAGATGACCGCTTTAACGTTACGCATCTCCTCAACATAGGTACTTCCTTTGATAATGACCCCATTTCTAGTAGCGGAAGTGATTGCAGACACCATACCGACAGGTGTTGAAATTAAGAATGCACAAGGACATGAGATTACCAAGAGTGAAAGTGCCTTATAAACCCAGTCAACCAAGTTCTGGCCAAGCACCAACGGAGGAATGAATGCAACGCAAATAGCTGCAACCATCATGATTGGTGTGTAATATTTTGCCACCCTTTCAACTAGAGTCTCGGTTTCGGAACGGTTGAGCTGAGATCTTTTGACCAAAGTCACTATTTTTGAGATGACTGAATCTTTAGCCTCGGTTGTTACTTTGATTTCAAGATATCCATCCTCATTAACAGTTCCGGAAAATACCTCATCGCCAACCTCTTTCAATACAGGCACGCTTTCACCAGTGATTGATGCCTGATTAATTGAGGATGAACCTGAAATAACTTCACCATCTAAAGGAACCTTATCTCCAGGTTTTACAATGACAATATCTCCAATATTGACATCATCAACATTTCTAATCTCTTCTTTATCCCCTACTTTAACTCTTGCTGTATCTGGAGCGATTTCAACTAATGATTTAATTGAACGTTTGGCTCTGTGTTCGGCAAGGTCTTCCAAGAATTCAGCAATATAGTAAAGGAAAGTAACCGCCGCACCCTCTTCAGGATGCCCAATAATAAATGATGCAACACAAGCAATACATACTAACATTGCAGGACCAACAGTGTGTCTGTTAACCAAGGATTTATAAGCTAAAATAGCTATTTCATAACCTGCAATAATTGCGCCTAACATATATGTAACTGTTACAACGTTAGGGCTGAAAGATAACCATTCAAAAACATGTCCTAAAACAAATAGGATTCCACTCGCAAGAATGATTTGTATTGGCCTATTTGCAATCAAAGGCTTTCCTTCAGCAAATAATTCTTCATCTCCATGTGCGTGGTCATGGCCATGGTCGTGTCCGTGGTCATCATCATCGGCACAATCAGGACAAGCACAAAGACTGAATTCAACATCATCATCATGGTCGTGGTCATGATGATGCTCATGCTCATCATTACAACCGCAATCAGGGTCGGAACAACTATCCTCTTTATGTTCATGCTCATGCTCGTGATCATGTTCATGCTCATGGTCGTGGTCGTGATCATGATGATGCTCATGCTCATGCTCATGCTCGTGATTATGTTCATGCTCATGATTGTGGTCGTGATCATGATGATGCTCATGCTCATGCTCATGCTCGTGATTATGTTCATGCTCATGGTCATGGTCGTGATCATGGTCATCCGCACAATCAGGACAAGCACAAAGATTTATATCCACATCGGCATCATAATCAATTTCCTCTCTGTGGTCATATATACTTAAATCAGTTTTATCTTGATATTCTTTCAATAGCTGTTTATTGTAATGATTAGAATCTTCACAGTGAACTTCTTCACATTCTGGATCAAAACAGATGTAGTTGTAATGTTCTGGATTGCGGCAGTTTTCATCTGCACAATCCGCATCGTAACATCTATTCTCCGCCATAGTATCACCAATTAAAAATTATTCTAATATATGTTCTAAACCTACTTTGTAAATCATTTCAATGTGAAGGTCTGTAAGGGAATATCTTGCCATTTTTCCCTCTTTTTGATATTTGACAAGATTGTTCGCTCTTAAGATCCTAAGCTGATTTGAAACGGTTGTCTGATTTAATTCAAGTGCATCACATATGTCGCATACACATAAATCTTCAACTGCGAGTAGGGAAATAATTTTTAATCTTGTTGGATTTCCAAAAATTTTGAAAAATTCAGATAGCTCAGCATATTCTTCTTCGGAGGACATGCGTTTCTTAACACGATTTACCGCATCTTCATGTGAATCGAAAACTTCACATACTCCCTCATTACTATTTTCAAGATTATTATTTTCCATAGTCATCACATATATTATATATTTACATATTATGATATGTTTATGTATTTAAATGTTTTCATATCATGATATCATGATATGTTATTTTAAAAAAAATAAGGTGCTATTTTTTAACAACACCTGTCAATGTTCCATCTATGACCAAATCGAAATCGACTTTCTCAAGCCATCCTGCCTTTGCAAACATATCCATGAAACAAAGTCCAATGAGTTTTCCATCCTCCTTAAGAATATCGTTAACGACACCTTTTAACTCTTCTGTGTCGATATCCGCCTTAGGCATGCTGAGGCCACCCAACAACACGACAACATCTGAGTCATGAGGGTCTGATACAACATCGGTCAATGTCATTCCCCAAGGTTTCAATTCAAACTCATGTGAAGTTTCAATGTCGATGAAACTGATGAAATGATTTTCCTTATCGCGTACGGCATAGGCCATCAATGCAGCAAATGGAGTGCAGACGCTGGGTGTGCCCATATAAGTTATTTTTTCAGCATCGCCAACCGCATTCTTGAATGCAACAATCTGGCCGTTAATTCCTTTCCAGTTTTCAATATCTTCCATTTTATGCTCCTCCTCCAGGTATATCGTCTATAGTTTCATTTAAATAATTAACATTTTCAACAAGCAAAACGTCCTTTGGATATTTGACATTTCCCAAAGAGTGAGTTTCAAGGACCTTGCATTCAAATGTTTCTGTTATGATGACGTCGGTTGCATAGACTGAAGGAATCTTTCTTGCATCCTCCTGACTCATTATGACAAATGTGCCATTGCCCGAAAAGACGGACTTGTTGCCAAGGGATTTCATCCAGTTTAATGTGTCATTGTCATGACCATTATAATATTCGGCCGTTTCAATGTCCTTGACAATGTCGGACAATGGAATTGGCCCTTCCGAATATACTGTCAGTTCAGTCATGTTGCCAGAAATGTCATCTGGAGATTCAGATACGTAATAAACGGCAACTAACGCTAAAATAGCAACCAAGACTGCCATTATCAAAATAATGGTTTTTTTGCCCGTAATCATCACCTACTTCAGGATTTCATCCACTATTTCTGCAGCTGAACGGACCATCTCGGGACAGATCTCCTTGAACAGATTATTGTCCCTTGCTTGCTTTACGCCTTCAGGAGTGCTGATGTCACAGCCCAACAGGTCACGACAAATGAATGAACCGTTTTGTCTTTTGAATTCATCCAGAAATCTCTCGCAAACCTCATTGCTTTCGGCCTTGTTGTCTCCGTATTTTAGGCCCAGTGCCATAAGCGCACCTGTGCATGCTCCACAAACTTCTCCCTTTCTCATTCCACTTCCAAAACAAGCCCCAATCTTTAAGGCTTGCTCTCTTGAAAGACCATAATCCTCACTGAAAGCTGCAAAAACAGCCTGTGAACACATATAGCCATTTTCAAATAATTGAACTGCATCCTCAATTGAATTCATGATTGAATATATTATCCTATGTTAGTAATTAAACTATCCTAAAATCATGTGAAACCTTGAACAGCAACTGTTATTAATTCGATGAAAACAAACTAAAACATAGAATTTAGGTGATTAAATGGGATCAAGCAAGGAATATCTCGAGTACATATTGGAGCAGCTATCAGATTTGGACGACATATCCCATCGCGCAATGATGGGAGAGTATATCTTATATTATCGAGGAAAGATTTTCGGAGGCATCTACGACGACCGTTTCCTAATCAAGCCCGTGAAAATAGCCAAGGAAATGATGCCCGATGCAGATATGGAACTGCCATATGACGGGGCAAAGGAAATGCTGCTCGTTGATGATGTTGAAAACCGAGAGTTTCTAAAAGAACTGATTGAAGCGATGTATGATGAGCTTCCCGCTCCGAGAAAAAGAAAAAAATAGCATCTGCATTTAAAAGGTTATTCAATATCCTTCAATGCCTCAACCATATCCAAATTCCTGATTTTATCTGAAAACAACAGGTTGACTCCTATGGATATTGTGAAGGTTATCGCAGCACAGAGCAGGATGTTTCCCCAGGTTAGGGTCGGAACGTAATAGAGGGATTCCCCCGCAGCATTCAACATCAGAGTCATGAAGTAGAATCCGATCGGAATTCCCAAAATAAAACCGATTGAGGTAAAAATTATATTCTGTGTTAGCAATAGTTTCCTTAAAACGTTTGTCTTGAAACCCAAAACCTTCAATGTTGCAATTTCCCTTTCCATCTCGGTGAATGAGAGGATTCCCAGATTATATAAAACCAAAATCGCAAGCGCCACCGCCACAAATGTCACAACATAAACCATCATCATGACTGCAGTTGTCATCTGGTCCCAACTGTCCTTAAGTTTATCCATGCTTGTGACCGACTTGATTGAGTCAAAGTTTTCACCAAATTTCTCATTGGTTATGATATTTGTAGGTGTGAAATCCAATCCCTGATCTTCCAAGGTATCCGGAGACATTATCAAACCCTGTGAGACAGGTTCCGCATGAATCTGTCCGATTTTTGAAGTGACCCACTCGTCGCTTCCGACAATGTGCCACCTAATCTTATCTCCTTTTGTGACGTTGAACTTCTCGGCAAGCTTTGCGGATAATGAAACATCTCCCTCATCGATATCAATTGGATTCCTGTCACGGTCCGTGTATGATATCAGGTCCGTGTTGTTTGACACCAGCAGCCCTACCGTGTCCTCTTCGCCGTTTGCCTTCATTTCAATAGATTGCTGCATGATAAAAGTGCCGTTGGTTTCATTTAGAACATAATACAGCTCCATAGGATTTGCAGTATTGGAAATCTGCAGTTTTGACTCGAAATGGCTGATGTCATCATATTCCCATGATTTCAATTCATTCAAGCTGTCGTTCATACCGAATGCTGCTATCAATAACGCCACACATCCCATAACTCCAACTATTGCCATGAATGCTCTGAATTTATTTGACCTTGCATCCCTTAAATTCCATCTGAAATTAAAACTGAGGCGATTCCACAGTTTTGACCTTTCAATGAAACTTTTTGAGGACATGTCCGGAGCCTTCGGCCTCATCGTATTGGCAGGATTTTCCTTTGAGATTCTCCTGCATGCCCAATATGTGACAAGAACGGACAGGACAACCAGCAGTATCGCAATGTAGACAAAGCTCATGTCAAAGCCGGGATGCCAAGCAGGCATGCTGTACATTGTGGACATTGTCGGATAGAACATCTGCGGAATTATCATTGGCCCCGTAATCAAACCCGAAACGGAACCGAAGAGAACCGGGAAAAATGCGTATGCCAGATAATGCAGAATTATTGTCGAATTCTTAAAGCCCACCGCCTTCAGGATACCTATCTGTGTCCTTTGATTGGTGACAATCCTTGTCATTGTTGTCAAAAGTGTCAGGAAGGTTACAAGAATGAAAACTATTGGAAAAACGTCCCCAATCATCTTATGCTGTGTCATTTCATTTGCGAATTTGGAAACGCTTAAATGGTCCTCCTTTTTTGTAAATGACAGATAGTCAACGGAATCGTCCAATTTCTCTTTGAATTCCTTGTCTGATGAATCATATTTAACAAGCATTGTATTGTATTTCAAATCATCAGGATAGGATTTATATGAAAGGTAAGCGAAACCCAACTGTGAAAAATCAGGTGTCAGGGAGCTTGGTGAAACCTCATAAACGTATTCGGGAGAATATCCCAGTCCCTTGATTTCCTTTTTGATTGTGTGATTGTTGAAATCGAAGGTTATCTTATCTCCAACATACAAATCACGCTCATCGGCGAAGCGCTCATCCAGCCACACACCGGAATCATCTGATGGATCGAAATCCTCACCTTCTGTGGTGTAGAATTTGGAAATCGTTCCCTTTTCCGTGAAGTGCAGCGTAATATCGGGCTTGCCCCCCAAATCTGCGACGGACTGAACAACCTCCTGCCTGTCCGTTTGAGTAGTAAAAGCATCAATTTCATGAACTGATGAGTAATCAAAATCAGTGTTGTAAATCCAGCCATCTGCCATATTGGTATCTGCATAAAACTCGTCTGAAGTTTGCACCAGCCCATAGTACTCGCTATATATTCCACTGTAGGCAAAGATACCTATAAATGCCATGAGAAATATTGCAATAAACTGGGTTTTATTGATCCTTATATCCCTCAGCATTTTCTTAGACAATGACATGATATAATATTTGAAAAATGAAATATAAAAAACCTATTTTTAATTGATGATACGGTTAATTAAAATTATGTTTTATCAAGTTCCTTGAATGATAAATGGATGGCATTTTCATTAACAACAAGGATATGAGGTTTTAAGTTGAATTTTAAAAGGAGATATACATTCAATTATTGAAATGTAAAAATTTGATTAAAAGTTTTAGTGAGAATAGGTTGAAAAACCTATTCCCCACTCTTAAGGGATTCGACCATGTCCAATTTCTTAATCTTGCGTGAAAACATCAGGTTCACAAGAATGGACAATGCGAATGTTATTACAGCAGACAATATGAAGTTTGCAGGTGATATTGAAGGGAGAATATAGAAGGAATCTCCTGAGGACTCCCACATTATCTTCAATATGAAATATCCGACCGGCAATCCCAATAGAAATCCAATTGCTGTAAACCATAAGTTCTGTGTCAGCAGCAGCTTTCTAAGAGCTCCTGTCTTAAAGCCTAAAACCTTAAGGGTGGCTATTTCACGTTCAATTTCTGTAAAGGACAACAATCCCAAATTATACAGCACGACAACAGCCAAAAGGGATGCGAAGAATATGAGGATGTATATCAAAAGCCACATTGCCTCTGTCAGCTCATCCCAACTTCCGGTCATGTCCTTCATTGAGTTGGCTGTTTTGATGGCAGAATAATTCTTATCCACATGTTCGGTTGTCACAATGCTTGTTGGAGTGTAGTTCAAATCCAAATCCTCCAGCTTGTCACTTGACATTATCAATCCCTGAGATGTTGGATCGGCATGTATCTTATCGACTTTTGTTTTGACCCACTTGTCTGAACCCATAATATGCCATTTTACGGTGTCACCAACACCAACATCCAGCATATCAGCCATTTTCTGGGAAATCGAGACCTCATTATCCTCTATCTTGATAGGATTCCAGTCGTAGTCTGTCGGTGTTACCAAATCAGTATTGTTCAATACCATAAGAGAGCCCGATTTCTTGACCGAACCTGATTCTATTTCAATGGCCGATTCCATTATCTTATCACCGTTCACTTCACTGGCGACATCATCGATTTCAGACATTGCTGCCTCATCATCAATGACCAATTTGGAGTCATAATGATTGATTTGGTTGAATTCCCATTCCTTCAGGTCGTTCATTCCATCATACATTCCGAATGCACAAACCAAAAGTGCACTGCATCCGATCACACCGATGATTGTCATCAGTGCTCGGAACTTATTTCTTTTGGCATCTCTCCAGTTCCAACGGACATTGAATGATAATTTATCCCATATTCCAAGCTTTTCAACAAAACCTGTGGTGGAAATCTTAGGCGCCTTCGGCCTTATTGTATCGGCAGGCTTTTCATCGGAAATGCTTTTTACCGCATAATATGAAACGAATATTGACATGAGCACCATCAATGCAGCAACATAGACGAAATTCATGCTCCATGCAGGTTCCCATGACGGCAGCTTATATGTTGCGCTCATTGATGGGTAAAATAGCTGCGGCAATGTCATTGGCCCCAAAATCAAACCCAATATGGCCCCTACAAGAACCAGCCAGAAACCATAGGAGACATAATGGAATATGATGCTCCTGTCCTTAAATCCGCTGGCTTTGAGGATACCAATTTGAGTACGTTGATGTGTGATTATCCTTGTCATTGTTGTTAAAAGAATCAGCATTGAAATCAGGATGAAAACCACTGGGAAAATGCCTGACATCATTTTGTGCTGGTCCATCTCCTCTGAAAACTGATTTACACTAACGTGTTCTGACCTTTCAACAAAGGAGCTGTAATAGCCATCCATATGATATGACAGGAGATCATTATAGTTTTCAGGAGTGCCGTCAAACTTGACGTTCAATACATTATAGGAGATATTATCCTCTGGAAATGCCTTATATGACATGTAGGCAAAACCCATTTTGCTGAAATCCGGAATGACTGAAGACTGTGAGGCATGATACACATATTCGGGAGAATATCCTATTCCCTTGATTTCCTTTTCGATTTCATGTCCTTCAAATTTGAAGGTGATGTTGTCACCAACTTTCAAACCCTTTGCATCGGCAAAACTTTTATCGAGCCATACTCCATTCTTATCATCTATATCCAGCGGTTCTCCCTGAAGCAGATAGAATTTGGATATGGTATTGTTCTCCACAAAATGCAGTGTGATTTCTGGATCATTTGAAAAATCCGCCACCGAGTCCACGACCAGCTGACGTTCCATTTGAGTGGTTGCACCCAGACAATCAACCTGATATAAAAACAAATCATTAATGTTGATTGAGTAAATCCAACCGTCAGCCAGGTTGGTGTCATTATAGTAATCATTCACATTAACTTCAAGCCCTACTGATTCCCCTCCGACACCGGCAAACACAAACACGCCCAAAAATGCCATTAAAAAAATAGATAAAAATTGGGCCTTATGCTTTCGGATGTCTCTCAACATCTTTTTGAAAAGCATGTGCTCACCATTCCAAATCAGAGACCTTCTTAGGATTTTCATTAACGACAATACTTTCGATTTGGCCGTTCTTGATTCTAATTACCTTATCTGCAGCTTCGGCCAGTATTGCGTTGTGAGTTACAATCACGACGGTGGTGCCTTTGTTGTTGCTCATATCCTGAAGAAGATTTAAAATCAAAACGCCTGTTTTTGAGTCCAATGCCCCTGTCGGCTCATCACATAAAAGCATTGTAGGCTGTTTTGCAACCGCCCTTGCAATGGAGACCCTCTGCTGCTCCCCACCAGACAATTGTGCGGGGAATTGGCCAGCATGATCCTTAAGTCCAACAGAATCCAGCACATTCAAACCGTTTATATCAACATCCACGATGTCCTTCATCAACTCAACGTTTTCAAGAGATGTCAAGTTCGGAATCAGGTTATAGAACTGGAAAATGAAACCCACATTCTTAGCCCTATACTCTGTCAGTTGATTATCATTGAATGATTCAACATGTTCACCTTTAACTATAATCTGACCGGAGGTTGCACTGTCAAGACCTCCCAGGAGGTTTAAAAGTGTAGACTTACCTGCTCCTGAGGGACCAAGGATAACTACAAATTCCCCTTCGTCAATTGTGAAGTTGACATCATCCATAGCTTTTAAAATGTGATCTCCGGATTTATACTCCTTGTTCACATTTTTAAATTCAATAATTGTACTCATTAATATTGCCTTCTTTTAATTAATTATCTATTTGTAATTTATATTTAATATAGTATATAAATTTAGGCATACCTAAATAATTTGGATTTCATTAAATTTTCCCAAATAATCAATAGGTATAAAAGATTTCAAAACATATAATTAAATTATAATAAAATACTACAGGAAAAATCCAAATGTCATTCAATAAAAATGAAATGTTAATAATGCCTGCAGTTGACATAAAAAACGGAAAATGTGTTCAACTAGTTCAAGGCGAACCTGGAAGTGAAATGGTTAAAATAGACAACCCAGAAAAGGTTGCTAAATACTGGGAAGATTTGGGAGCAAAAAATATCCACGTGATTGATTTGTCCGGAACAATAGACGGCGAAACCAGCTTTGATATTATCAAAAAAATATTAAACGAAGTTTCAGTTCCAATCCAGCTTGGAGGAGGAATCAGAAATCTGGATTATGCTCGTCAATTACTGGATTTGGACATTGAAAGACTGATAATCGGAACAATGGGAATCCAGCAACCGGAAACTATTACACAACTTTCAGACGAATACGGTCCTGAAAGGATTATGATTTCACTTGACAGCAAAGACAACAAGGTAGTTATTAAAGGATGGCAGGAAAAGATTGACAAGAGCCCTTCAGAAATTGCAAATGACTTTAAAGAGCATGGAGCCGGAAGTATTTTATTTACAAATGTTGATGTTGAAGGACTTTTAGGGGGATTTTACACAGAACCTGTAGAAGATTTGAAAAAGTCTGTGGATTTGCCTATTGTATATTCCGGAGGAATAACAACAATAGATGACATTAAAAAACTAAATGAAAGTGGTGTGGAAGGAATAGTTATTGGTTCTGCACTTTATACTGATAAAATTGATTTAACTGAAGCTTTAAAATACCAAAAGAGGATATAAAATGAAGATAATGGCGACCGGAACATTCGATATACTCCATCCGGGACATGGAGTTTACCTGGAAGAATCCAGAAAGCTGGGTGGAGAAGATGCTGAGCTTTACGTTGTTGTAGCGAGAGATGCAACCGTTGAAAGAAGAAAAAGAGAAGCAGTCGTTGGAGAAGACCAACGTTTAGAATTGATTAAAATGCTTAAACCCGTAACAGACGCTTTCCTTGGAGATGCAAATGGGGACGTATTCAAAATCGTTAGAGAAATAGACCCTGACATCATCACCGTAGGAGCGGATCAGAATCATGATATTGATAAATTGCAGGCTGCCCTCGATAAAAGAGGATTGAAAGCGAAAGCAGTTCGTATTGAAAAATACCGTGACTGCGAACTTGACAGCAGCTGCAAGATCATTAGGAAAATACAACATACCGATTTTAAAGGTAAAATAATGGACCATTGTGAAGATTAGGAGATTATTAAAATGTTTAAAGTAGCAATTATAGGAGCAAGCGGATATACTGGTGGTGAATTGTTAAGAATGCTTTTAAACCATCCTGAAGTGGAAATAACAGACATCACTTCAAGGCAATATGATGGAACACCCGCACACAAGATTCACCCACACATAAGAGACTCAGGACTAGTGTTCAAGAACAAGGCACCTTCCGAACTGGATGCCGACGTTGTATTCACTGCAACACCACATGGAGCATCAATGAAAATCGTGCCTGAAATTCTCGACACCGGTGCAAAAGTGGTTGACCTAAGCGGAGACTACAGATACCGTGACACTGAAGTCTATGAAAAATGGTATGGAATGGAACACACAGACAAGGAAAACAAAGGGGCATTTGGGCTTCCGGAATTGTATAGGGATGAAATCAAAAAATCAAATCTCGTTGCAAACCCAGGATGCTTCCCAACAGGAGCAATCCTTTCATCATACCCATTGGTTAAAAACGATTTGGTTGATAGAATCATCATCGATTCAAAAACCGGAGTCAGCGGAGCTGGAGTGAACCCATCAACAACCACACACTATCCAAACATTGCGGATAACGTAAATCCATACAAGATATCCTCCCACAGACACATGTCAGAGATTCAACAGGAATTGCATGGATTTGATGATGTCAAAGTCTCATTCACACCACACCTCGTGCCTGTAAACCGTGGAATTCAAACCACAAGCCACAGTTTCCTGAATGAGGACAACATTGACATTACCCCTGAAGAAATCAGAAGCATCTATGAAAAGGAATATGGCGAAGAGTTCTTCATCAAGCTAATGGATGAAGGAGAAATACCTCACCTAAGTTCAGTTCGTGGATCCAACTTTGTTCATATCGGAGGATTTGAAATAGACAACACAGGCAGGCTCGTTATGCTATCCGTCATTGACAACCTTGTTAAAGGTGCATCCGGTCAGGCCATTCAAAACATGAACATCATATTAGGCATTGATGAGACATTAGGTTTAACACACTTTGGACTTCACCCATAGGAGGGAGAAAATTGGCTAAAATAATTATCTATTATTCACAGGGAGGAACAACAGACTTGATTGCAAAGACCTTGGCAAAGAATCTCAATGCCGACCTTGTAAGAATCCATGACTTAAAAAATCGTGAAGGATTCACAAATAGATTATTTTCATCAATTAATGCGTTTAGAGAAAGCAAAACAGATATCGTTCCTGCCCAGGTTGATTTAAGAGGATATGATACAGTATACTTCGGAACACCTACCTGGTCCGGAAATCCTACACCTGCAATTCTAACAATAATTGACAGATGTGACTTAAGGGCAAAGGATGTAATCCTATTTGCCACCATGGACAGTTCCCGTGGCGAAAGCACCCTTGAAAGACTTGAACGCAAAGTTAAATTACGTGGAGCACGGGTTATTGAAAGTTTTGCCATTTCAACTAAGGACAAGAGTCAGGAACAATTGATTAACGACACTGAAGCAATGATTGAAATGAAAGATTTGAGAATGTACTAGGTGAAATTATGACCAAATCAGAATTAAAGATAAGAGCTATTGAAAACGGTACAGTTATCGACCACATTACAGCCAATAAAGCATTGCATATTCTTAAAATTTTAGGCCTTCCGGACAAGGAAACCAAAAACGTTACTGTGGCAATGAACGTTTCCTCATCTGAAATCGGCAGAAAGGACATTTTGAAAATTGAAAACAGGGAATTGGATCATGAAGAACTTAATCAAGTCGCATTAATTGCTCCAAAAGCTACAATAAACATTATTAGGGATTTCAAACCGATTAAAAAAGATAAGATTCTCCTTCCCGAAAAGATTACTTCAATTATCAAATGCACAAATCCCAAATGCATAACTAACCTTGAAAGTGAACCTATAACACCCATATTCAAGGTTATCCAGAAATACCCTCCGGTGGTTAGGTGCCATTACTGTGAAAAATTAATAAAAACAGAAGATATCGATAAGCAATTCGAATAATCTTCTATTCATTTTTTAAATAATCAGCTAATCTTTTAGATAATGCAAGTATTGTTAATATTGGTGGTTTTCCAGGAGATATTGGCAATACGCTTGCATCACAAACATATAAATTTTCTATTTCTGTTTTCAAATTGCTGTCCACTATCTCTCCAATTTTTGCGGTTCCACCAGGATGCGCACCACGATAGACTGTTGAGCCTATAGTTTTTGGGTCAACTCCCGCTTTTTCCAGAACAAAACCCGCAGTGGCGGTTCCTTCAGCCAAATACCTTATGTCCTGAATTGTGTTGACTTTCACAACATCCCCATTGTCATCAACATATCCCTGACACTCATCAGGTGTCTTAACCATTATGCTTAAGATGTCGCTGTCTTTTACGCTGTCATCAGGAATATTTGCCCTTATGAATGATGAGAAGTGAGGAGACAGCACAAAGTTTTCACCTATGATGAGTCCTGCCATCTGGACTTCAGTGTTGAAGTTGATGTCCTTCAAGTATCCTCCAACGGAGACGAACGGATCGAAGAATATTTCACGTCCGGCTTCAGCGATTCCTGTTTTTCTCAAAATCAATGTTGAGCCTATTGCACCTGCACACAGGATTACCTTATCGGCTTCAATGGTTTCCTCTTGGTCATCTTTTATGTATTTTACACCGCATGCCTTTCCGTTTTCTGTCAATACTTCAACCACTTCTGCTTCTGTGATTAATGTGGCACCGGCTTCGACTGCCTCATCGACAAAGTCCTTTCCGGACCATTTTGCATCAGCAGGACATCCGAATGCACATTTTCCACATTGGATGCAGTCCTCCTCTCTGATTGCCTTTGGCATCTTCAATGTTTCAAGACCTAATTCCCTGCCTGCATCAAGAAATACCTGTGTGCCTTTTCCAATGTGGGAGTCGTCGAGTTGATGAACTCCAACCAGTTCCTCCACATATTCATAGGCTTCGCTTAAATCAATTCCATAATCATGCAGTTCACTGTCCAATGCCCTTACCATATTGGACATTGAAACTATTGTTGCCCCACCAATGCAGGTGGTAGTCAACAAGTCTACAGAGTCATTGTATTTATCATAATAGTTTAATGCATCTTTTAATTTTATATAAGGTCCTTTTTCCAAAATGGTTACTGGAAAATCATTTTTTGCAAGTTCACGAGCTAAAATTCCTCCACCTGCACCAGTACCTACAATTACAAACATCATATCACCAAAATTAATTATTAACAATTGTTATATTCATTATCTTATTTAAAACTATCACATAACTATATTTAATTTTAATAATAAAAAAATAATATGGTGTTAATTATGAAAAAAATAATAATTCTTGGATTAATTCTGATTTTTACAATTGGAATAGTATCAGCAACAGACATAGACTTGAATAATATAAAGGCACCTGATTCCTACAAAATCGCAGACGAGGATTCATTATTCTCAAGCCTTAGTGATTTGGAGATTAAATTTGAAGAATTTGAATTAGAGGACATTAATAAAACAGTTGAAGATTCTGAAGATGTAGAAGAAGATCATGCATTTGCAAACAATACTAACTTTAACTACACAGTGGTTCCAGGAGCCATTAAGAATACCTTTAATTTCACCGATGACCTTAATAAGATGTACGGTTGTGTTGAATTAATTGAAATCAACAACCAAAAATACACTGTCATGATTTGGGGAAACGATGGAACTCCTGATGAGATAATCAACAACGCCACCCAATGTCTAGAAAAATTCAATCAATTAAACGACTTCACACCAATTGACACATCAAGTTACATATAATGCTTACGCATTATTGTAATTCTCTTCTTTTTTTAAATAATCTTTCTTCAAAAAACACCGTTTAAAAAACTTTTATTAAATATGTTATCTAAAATAAATATTAGATTAATATTTAATTGAGTGATATTATGGAAGAATACATTGATTTATTCGAAAATATTATTGCAAAAACCCGCCAAAAAGTAGATTACATGGATATTAGATTTGGAATGGGAGACAATACATCCATATTAATGAAAGATGGAAATGTAGATGAAATCAACACCGGAATGAGCTTAGGAGCAAGAATAAGAGTGTTGAACAATGGAGCATGGGGTTTTGCATACACAACAGACTTATCAAAAATTGATGAAATAACTGAAACCGCTTTAAAATTATCAAAATCACTTAAAGGAGATGTGAAATTAAGTGAAAGTGAAATCATTAAGGATAAAATAGAGGTTGACGTTAAGATACCTTTTAAGGACGTGTCCATTGAAGAGAAAAAGGACATCATGAAGGAAGTGAACGATGCCGCCACAATCGATAAGGTCAACAGTACAACCGTCAGCTACTCAGACAGTGAAGTTAACGAACTTTTCATGAACAGCGAAGGCAGTGAAATCCAAGTTAAAACCGACAGAGTCAGGATGGCATTGAACGCATCTGCAACCGATGGTGAAATAATCCAATTCGGACATGGAAGCCTTGGAGGAGTCAAAGGATTTGAAGTCATCTCAGAAGTGGATATTGAGGAATTCGGAAGAAACATCGGTGAAAAGGCAGTCAGACTGCTTGACGCAAAGCCTGCACCTTCAGGACAGTTTCCAGTAATAGCTGACCCTGAACTGACTGGAGTGTTGATTCACGAGGCATTGGGCCATGCAACAGAAGGCGATCTGATTCTTCAAAACGATTCAATCCTGAAAGGCAAGATCGGTGAAAAGATTGCCTCAGACATTGTCAACATCTTTGATGATGCAAGCAGAAAGGACGGATTCGGATATTACCCATACGATGTTGAAGGGGTTAAAACCAAACCGAACCAGCTTGTCAAGAATGGAGAACTGATTTCCCTATTGAATTCCAGGGAAACCGCTTCAAAATTAGGCATGGAATCTTCCGGAAATGCAAGGTCAATAATTGCAGACCAACCAATAGTAAGGATGAGCAACACCTATCTGCAACCTGGAGACAACACCTTTGAGGAACTGATTGAAGACTTGCCTAATGGAATGTACCTTAAAGGTTCAAGAGGAGGACAAGTAGACACGGGAAAAGGCATTTTCCAATTTAACGCTGCTGAAGGTTACTTAATTGAAAATGGAGAAATCACAACACCCTTAAGAGATGTATCATTATCAGGAAACATCTTAGAAACATTGAAAAACATTGACGCAATAGGCAATGACTTTAAATTGAGTGTTGGATTTTGTGGAAAAGATGGTCAGACCGCTCCAGTAGGCGATGGAGGACCACACACAAGAATATTGAATGCACTAGTAGGAGGAATGGGTTAAAATGATTAGTGACAGAGCTGGAGAGTTCCTGGTTAACTTATCCAAGGAGACAATAAAATATTATTTAGATAACGGCAAGATTATGGTTAAGCCTACTGACTATCCAATAGAATTGGATGAGGAATTAGGAGTATTCGTAACTTTAAATAAAAATAGCAATTTAAGAGGATGTATCGGATATGCGGAACCTATCAAACCTGCAATTGATGCCACAATGGAAGTTGCACTGGCTGCCGCATTCAATGATCCGAGATTTCCAGAAGTTAGTGACAAGGAATTCGAGAACCTTGAGTTTGAAGTGACAGTATTGACAAAACCTGAAATTATAGAGGTGGCACATCCCGACCAATACTTCGATGAGATAGAAATAGGCCGTGACGGCTTGATTATTCAAAAGGGTTATGCAAGAGGATTGCTTCTCCCACAAGTGGCAGTTGAAAACATGTTCAGCATCGAAGAGTTTCTGGACCATACCTGCATGAAAGCGGGAATCAGTGCAGACAGCTGGATGGATGAAAGCTGTGATGTGTTTAAATTCCAAGGACAAATATTTAAATAGTGATTAAAATGATGATACCAACAATACCTACGCCCGATGAACTGTTAGATAAGGGATTCAGTCGTGGGAAAAAACAAGCCGACTTACTTAGAAGTCAAAAAATACCAAAACACCTTAAAGGTAAAAGAATTGAAGAGAGAAGAGTAGTTACCTCCTGTCAAGTTATTAAAGACAAATTGAAATCAATTATTGATGCCGTTCCAGAAATTGAAAGTCTACATCCATTTTACCAAGACTACATTGACATTACCGTTGGTGTGGATGACATGAAGCAGGCACTTGGAGGACTTAACTGGGCTTATGGAATCATTACCCAACTTGAAAAGGAATACGGTGCAAAAATCAGGAAAAATCCCTCTGAAAAGGCAACTGCAATTCAAAAACAGGCTTATGGAAGGATTGCATCTGTTGTGGGCAAAATCAAAAAGGACCTTGACTTTTTGGATTTTGCAAAGCAAAACCTTAGAAACATGCCTACAATCGACTTTGAAGCAACCACAATAGTGATTGCCGGTTTTCCGAATGTGGGAAAATCAACCCTATTAAGGCAAATCACAGAAGCTGAACCTCAAGTTGCCAACTACCCATTTACCACAAAGGGTATCCAAATCGGCCACACCGAAATGCATTGGAAGCATATCCAGATTATCGACACCCCGGGGCTTTTGGACAGACCTATTCTGGAAATGAACGATATTGAGATGAATGCGATTGTTGCCCTTGAACATCTGGCAGATGCGATTCTGTTTATCTTCGATGCGTCTGAAACCTGTGGATTCCATTTAGATAACCAATACAACCTTCTAAAACAAATTGAAAAGATATTTTCAGACGTCCCTGTAATCTATCTATTCAACAAAATGGATCTTGTTGAAGATGCAGAATACCTTAACCAATATATTGACGATGAAGAGAATTCAATATTCATCTCTGCCATCGAAGGGGAAGGCATTGATAAAATCAATAAGAAAATTAACAGAATCAAAAAAATCGAAAGGAATTTCGATGAAGAAGACGATGAATATTACTAATCCAAAATGAGTATGCGATTCAAGTCGCATACTTGCCAAAACCATTGCCACATCATTATCAGATATTACGGAACCTAAATATTACACTATAGATTATAAGCGATGTTATAACTACTTTTTTTAAAAAAAACAAGTATTATTCTATTTTTATACTATTAAAAAAAAAAGAGAAAATGGCTTAAAATATTAAGCTATATCAGAATATAATAATCCAACAGCCCTTTGAGCAAATAGCACGAGGTATGGACTTACGAAAACTGAAAGAATTGATAATATAGGCACATAGCTGAAAATAGCTGATAGAACCATATTAATAACTGCAGAAACTATAATGACCAATAGGATTACCGCTATTACCTTGATTACCCCAATTCTTCCTATGTCTTTTGCCGCTTCAAAAACGTTTAAAGCTTCACATAGGCTATCAGTATTTGCCAATCTAGCTTCAGCCATGGTCTGAAGGAATGAAAAGATTACAAATAAAACTACAGCTGCAGTGAGAGTGGTGGCTAGAGAAACCGCCAAACCAGCAACTGCTTGAGATAATGCATCAGTTGCAATGGAAGCGGAAGCTCCAGTGTAAACATTTACAGCCTGTGAAGAGATTTCTGTAGCAACTGCCATGATGTTGCCAGTGATATTTGTCATATATCCTACAATCGCAACAAGGAAAGCAGGAATTATAAAGTAAACTATTGAGACAATGAATCCGTTAAAACCTGTGATAAAATTATCCCACCATACAAACTCCGGAACCTCATCTTCAAGTTCAATACCTGATTTAATAACGCTGATGGAATAACCTGACATCACCCATCCGATTAGCATTGCAACGATGGCGGCAAGTCCTCCCCATAAGAAGAATTCAGCGTTAAGAACCCCTAAAATATATAACAATATTCCTACTGTACCAAATACGCTTGCAAATATTGTCAATAGGACAAAGATAAAGAAGGTTCTCAAGTCTGTAGATGGAAATACTAAAGCATCTTTAATTATTTCTATTATTTCCATATTAACACCATTTAAAATATTTTAAAACTCTATTAAGAGACGGTAATTATTTATTTAAGAATAAATATTTAACTTTATGGTACAAATTCTCCGGTACCACAAGTCGAAAAAGCTCAATGAAAAATATTGTTAATTCCACAATTGAAGCAAATATGATTTACTTAAGTTTAAGACTTAAACACTCGAATTTCCATCCGCAAATATATGTCATTACTCTTCTAATTCATATATTAGTCCTTTTTCTTCAATGTATTTGACTAATTTAGGAGTATATTTCTTCAATATTGGAATTTTGTTCATATACTGACTAAAAAAGTCTATGTCACGTTTTGTTAAAACTTTTAACATTATTAAAGATACGATATAGAGAAAACTGCCAATTATGATTCCTATGACTAAACCGATTAAGGTCTTAGGAATTACATAACAGACTGCCATTAAAATTAAATTGCAAATCAATACTAGCAATATATTTTTCCAAGGAATTGATATTTTGGTAGTCTTAATCACAAATAGCATTATAACAATCATTAATATACATGTGGTTATTGTTGTAGCTATGGCGGCACCTACAATGCCCATCATTTGAACAAAAATTGCATTCAATACAATATTTAATACAGTGCCCAAAAGCAGTATATACATTGGCAATTTAGGATTTCCAGTACCTTGAAGTATGCTGCTGCTAATCATATATATGCTATAAAAAGACATTCCTATTACTAAGATGCATAAAACTCCAGAACCCGGAGTGTAGACTTCTCCAAACAGCAATTGAATAATAGGCATGCTGAACATGCTTATAATTACGCACATTGGAATAACTGTAAGAATGCAATACCTTAAACAGTCCACAACGTATTCCTGCAATAATTTTTGATTTTTCAAGACATAAGCCTCTGCCGTTGCAGGAAGCAATACTGTTGAAATTGATAGTGAGATAACTAAAGGAATTCTTGAAATAGGATCAGCGGCATTATAAAACCCTACATCAGTGGATAACATAAAAACGCCTATAACTAATGTTCCAACATCATAAATTGCCATTTCAGATAATGCGGTGATGGCCACAGGCACTGCAAAACAAATCAACATCCATAATAATTCCAATTCCTCTTTAAAACTTAAATCCAATGAATCTTCCGAATAGAACATTGGACTGATATATTTTTTATACAACAATACTGCAGTTATGGCGGAAACTATGAAACCAAATGCTCCCCCTAATACTGCTCCCATAGCATATAATCCGCAATAAACAAATACAACAGCAAAGACGATTGTTGCTAACTGTTCGGCCATCCTATTATATACTGTATATTCATTTTTATAAACTCCTTGAAATGCGCCTCTCATAGCCCCTACAATCACACTAAAAGGAGTTATCAGACTAACAGCCCTTAATGGCCATACTACTAGTGGCTTATGAAATATCTCGTTTGCAATAAAATCTGATGAGAATAATAAGATAATGCTCAGCAATATTGCCATTAGCACCATGAACTTGGTTGCAGTGTAAATTACCTGTCGGGTCAATGCTTTTTCATCTTTCGCATTATATTCCGCAACATATTTTGATATTGCAGGAGGCAATCCGCCAGCAGATAAAATTTGGAATATCCCTTGAAACGGCAAAGTTAATCCATATAACCCATATCCTTCCGGTCCGAGCATTCTGCTCATTAATAGTCTATTAATGTAACCTCCTACTCTAAAAAGTAAGTTGCCTATCACTAAAATGAAACTATTTTTGAGTACCTTATTAGACATGTTCTTCACTTAATTGAATATATAAAATGTTTATATAACTTTATAAAAATATAATTATATAATTACTTTTATTTGAGGCTAATTAACTATTTTATGGTAGATGACTATGGATTATAAAAAATATGATATTTTTTCACCAATGATATTCGTTTTATTGGTCCTTGTTTATTTAATATTTTCAGAAATAGCTTTTCATTATCATTTACATAAGTTAATTGGCGTTGATCAATTCACTATTGTAGTAATAGTCTTAGGAATTGCATTTTATATCCTGGGCATTGTATTGTCAAATTATTTTCTTAAGAATAAGGAAATTAGTGTAAATACTGAAAAAATAGATAAAATTTTCTCGGAACGCCTTGTTTTATCAGTGGTGATAATTGGAATATTACTTCAAATAGTAAATTTAATCTACTTGGGAGGAATTCCCCTATTTAGCGGATATCTTAAAGCCCGTGCGGCAACAAGGATATGGTTATTAAGTTATTTAATCTTTTTACCTTCAATTAATATTCTAATAGCAAAATATGATAACAAAAAATATTATTTACTGTTCATATTAGGTTTATTACTGTTTGTATCTACCGGTTATAGGACAACTGCTATGGCTATTGTAATAAGCGTATTGATAACATTGTATTATACCCGGAATCTGCCTTGGAAATATTTGATATTATCCATAATTGCCATATTCATATTGCTGTTGGCGGTGGGATATATTGCAGTAATATCAATTGAATGGCAAACCTGGAGCTCAACTCCAATTGAACTGTTATTTTATAGGGCAGGATACACTTTACAAGTCTTAGACCGTGCAGTATTTCTACAGGGCAGCACTCACGGCCAATTGTTATATAATACATTGATGGGATTTTTCAAATCTTCAGATCCAAGGGTAATTGTTGGCTCAACAACATTAGGTTACGCCCATTCAACAACTTCAACTATTTTTGGACCTGCATTGTTGGATTTCGGATTATATGCCATGCTATTGCAAATGGCAATCATAGGATTTATAATAAATTTAATTTATAAAGTGCAGGCTAATGCCAAGAACATTTTCATTGCATTGTATGCAATAGTGATGGCTCATTTAATAATATGGATAGAAACAGGACCTACTGATTTGGTCGTATTCTTATACTATTTAATTTCAATAATCATATTAATTTATGTAGTTAATTTAAAAAAGGTGGGTAATGAATGAATATCGCTCTTGTAGCAGAAACAGCCCCTGCAAAAGCCTTAATTCCCATCCTTGAAAAAGTCGATGCAGATATTTTATCTTTAACTCATAGTGAAGGAGCAATGGAATTACTGGGACCATACAGTAAAGAAATTTTTTCAATAGGCGAGGGTCGAAGGAACACTACAAAGAAAAGAAGCAATTTTACAATCGCCAAACTAGTTTTAAAAGACACTATCCACACATATAATGCTTTAAAAAAACATCCTGTTGATTTAACAATAACATGTGGAAATGCAGGGGATGTACGTAAGGGAATCGCAGCATCAAAAAAATTAAATTTGCCAAAACTTCATATAGAACAGGATATTTATAATCCGATAGAAATGATAGCCTATGCGGATCTAATCACCGTTCCAAGTAAGAGGGCTATGAAACAATTAGAAGAGCTGTACGATATTACAAATACTGTAAATATAAAAGGATATCCTCAAGCGGAATATGTAGGCAGAGTTCCAATATTGGAAGCTGAGAAAATATATGAACAGTATCAGCATGATGATTTTTATGTTCTCTTTTTTGGTGGAGACACAAGAGCTTCAGATATTCCTGAGATAATTAAAGAAGTGGAAAAGATTGACAAAACAATATTAGTCATTCCTTATAGGTTTGAAACATCTGCCATAACCCCCCATATCACTAAAAGCAATATTTTTGTTGTTGAGGGTTATGTGGATTTGATTAGTCTGATGAATGCTTCACAAGGAGTAATCTATTGTGCCGGAATGGGAATAACAATTGAAGTTGGCGCTTTAGGAGTTCCCGCAGTAAAAATCTTGGGTTTCCATACCCAACATGCAAGTAATGACTTGGCTCAGGATTTAGGAATAAATGTTGTTTCTACGAATGATATAGATCATGCTGTTTCTAGGATGAAAAAACCTCAAGGCAAACGTTTAATTAAAAACGGTTGTAAAGCCAGCCTTAAGGTAGCGGAATTGACTACAAGTATGGACTCATATGACCAAAATTGTGGTGGCTTAAGTAGCCTAAGGAAAATCTGGAACCATAGAAAGCAGTACCGATGAGATATTCTTAATTATCTTTTTTTAGTTTTAATTTATTTAGAACAATTTGCTAACAATAATACTATTTTTTTTATTTAATACCTACCTTCAAATAAAGCAATTTTAATCTGAAAAAAAACATGAAAAACATAAATTATACCCAATACAACCAATTAAAATTAATTGATTAAAAAAAATATAATCTAATTTTAAAGATTTAAAAAGAAGTATTTGAGACATTGGTAAAAGAATTTAGGAATTCAAAAAAATAAAGCATCCAACATATGAAAAATCAAAGACGAAAAGTAATACATTTTAATAACTTTTAGTAAATTTAATCGAAAACTTTATATACTAACAAAAAGTAACTAATACATGCTTACAGAAATTCATCCATAAAGGAGCGTGAAAAATATGGTAGATTCCGAAACCATTGAAGAAAAAATTTCTGACAAAAAAGAAGAATTTGATGAAAAAATCGATGAAGGAAAAGAAAAAATCGAAGACAAAAAGGAAAAAAGCAAAAACATTGCTGATAACATTATTAACGATTTGTACAAAAGCATAGACGAGTTCAAAGAAAACGTCAGAAACATGCAAAAAACCGCAGATCAAAAATACAGCGATTACAAAAAAGCAACCGTACAAACTTTAGACATTGACCTTATTGAAACCAAAGATGTTTACTATGTAAAAGCAGCAGTTCCTGGTGTTGAAAAAGACGATGTGTTAATTGAAGCAGGAGACAATGACTTAACCATTGAAACCACTTTCAAATCATACTTCGATGAATTCGCAGAAGATGAAACTGCTGAAGTAATTTCCTCCTCCATAAAATCAGGCAGATGCGTAAAAACCATCAGATTTGAAAACAGCCTCGACTTAGAAAACATCAAAGCAAAATTCTCAAACGGAATTGTAATTATTACCATTCCAAAACTAGTTATACCAAAACATAAAGTTAATGTAGAATAAACATTCTACATTTTTCTCTCTTTTTTTAAAAAAATTAATATCTTACTTTACCGATGTGTCTTGTAGCACCCGGATCTTCACCATTATAATGTGCCAAGTAATAGACAAACCATTCAAGTGGAATTACCAATACGAATGGAGATAATAATTTATCCACATCAGCATAGTCTTTCAATTCATAAATGATTGATTTTAATTTAAGATTTTCAGAAAAGTCAATTGCCTTATCTGTAATCTCATCAGATTCAAATTCAGATTTTAAGATTATGATAGGCACATCCTTCTCGGCCCTTTCAATTAGACCGTGTCTGAATTCCGCTGAATATTCAGGACAGGCATGCTTTATTGCCCCTTCCATGAGCATTGTCATTGCCAACTTATATGCAAGACCAAAGTTTGGTCCACTTCCCAAACAATAGAAAATGTCCTCATTCTTGAAGTCCTGTGCAAGCAATCTGTTATCGTATTCAGTGGTTTTCAGCAATTCCTCAATGAGGTCAGGCATTTGGGACAATTGTTCTAATAAGGTGTCCTTTGCCTCATAATCACTGGCTGAGAACAAGATTTGATACAAGCAAGCAAGTTGAGTAATATAGGTTTTTGTACCTAAAATAGCTGTTTCTGTTTCGCATCTTGTTACTATTGGAGTTTTAGCTTCTTTAATCATTGAACTTTCAGGTTCGTTTGAAATAGAAACAGTGTGTATTTTGTATTCATTAGCTTTTCTTAATGCTGCGAGAGTGTCTGCAGTTTCACCGGATTGTGAAGTGAAAATCGCAATTGAATCTTCATTTTCAATCAATTTCTTATTGTAATAAAATTCATAACCCGCATAGACTTCAATGTCTAAATTAGTACTGGACATCCTGATTGCATCTCTAACACTGTAACAAGTTGAGATAGAACTTCCACAACCAACCAAATAAATCTTGGAAGCATTTGCTGCTAACTTGGAAGCTTCATCCAATTTAGGCATTTCACTTTCGAAAGTCTTTCTAAGAGATTCAGGTTGCTCCATCATCTCATCATACATTTTATATTTCATAAGCTTAAACTCCTTAAAATTAAATATTATAATTAATATATTGTTAATCAAGATATAAAAAGGTTTTTTTAAAACAAATCAAATAATGATTAAAATGAATATAAATTTAGCCTCAATCGGAATGGAAAAAGGCAGGCAATACGAAACAATTATCACTACAAAAAACGAAGATGGGACCTATAATGCAGCTCCCATAGGAGTTATTTGTGCAGGTGAGGATAAAATAATCAACCGTATTTTCAAGGGAAGTCACACTTTGGAAAATATTATCCGCGAAAGGGAGTTTATTGTAAACATAACCCATGATCCTGAACTGTTTACTGTTTCATTACTTGGAAACCTTCCTCAAAGTTATTTCGACGATGATTGCTCTCTCAAATGTGGAGACGCATATTTTAAATGCAATGTGATTAGCTTAACCGAAGCCGTGAAACAAAGCGACCCTGTCAAAAAGAAAGGGGAAGGAATTGTCATCAAATCAAAAGCGATTGATATTGTAATCAAAAAGCCGACCAAAGCAATGAACAGGGGATTCGGTTATGTCATTGAAACATTGGTCAATCTAACACGTTTCGATTTGGTTGACGATGCAAAAAAAGAAGAATATATAACCCAGTTTAAGGAAGCAAATCGCGTTGTCTTAAAAGTCGGGACTAAAGAAGACATAAAGGCAATGAGAGAAATAAAAAAAGAATTAAAAAGAAAAGGTTATGACCTTTAATTGATAATTACGTCCATAAACTCGAAATTGTCCCCATCGAACAATCCCTTATCAGATATCTTGATTGATGGAATAACGAGCAATGCCATGAATGCCATTGTCATGAACGGCGCTTCAAGCGTACATCCTAATGCCTTTACCATATCATGCAGAACGCCCAATTTCTCGGCAACATCAAATACATCCTCATTTGACATCAGTCCGGCAATAGGCAGAGGCAGTGAATCTTCAAAGTCCACACTGTAAACGGCAATGCCTCCCTTATCTTCAATTACCTGATTGACCGCTCTTGCCATCCTATCTGAATTATATCCGACAACGATTATGTTATGTGAATCGTGGGCAATTGATGAAGCAATAGCTCCTTTTTTCAATCCGAATCCTTTGATGAATCCATTGGCAACAGTATTTCCACCATAACGTTCCACAACAGCTATCTTTAAGACATCCTGAAGAATATCCGCTTGAACCACACCATCCTTAACAGGCAATTTTGCAGTGGTCCTTTTGGTCAGCAAATCCCCGTCAAAGCACTCGATTACATTGACTTCACATTCATCTCCACCGTCATAATGTATATCGAAATCGCTTGGGGTTTTCTTGGACACATTCATTGTGTTTTTAGGTTCAATTTCAGGAACATCGAAAAGGACATTTTCCCCATCGAATACACATTCCCCACCAATGTATGTCTCTAAGACATTGAAATCATATATGCTGTCAATAATTACATAATCGGCTTTTGCACCCGGCACAATAGCTCCGCAATTTAGATTATAGTGATATCCGGGATTGATTGTTACCATACTGATCGCTTTTAAGATATCGATTCCCAGACTAACCGCCTTTTGAACTGATTTGTTTAAGTGACCCTTAATTAAATCGTTCGGATGCTTGTCATCGCTGACTATGAAATCAAACATTGGAGAGAAAATTCTTTTCTCGAATATGTCCCTTAAAAGGATACTCTTGGAATTTGAACTCTCAATATATGCAACACCATCATCAATATTGAAGAGACCCTCCATATCCATGGCGGATGAACCGTCACGAACCATGATTTTCATACCTTTCATCTTTTTCTCGAGAGCTTCCAAAACATTGCTGCATTCGTGGTCTGTACTTATACCGTGTTTAAGGTATTCATCCAAATCTTCACGGGAAAGCAATGGCGCATGACCGTCAATCGGTTTGTTGTATTTATGTGCCAAATCCAACTTCCTAAGCACTTCCTCATCACCATTTATAACTCCTGGGAAATTCATCATTTCACCCAATGCAACAATCTCATCTTTCTTAAGCAGATATTCTATATCTGAGGAATCAAGAACCGCACCGGAAGTTTCAAACGGAGTGGCCGGCACACATGAAGGTGCTGTGAAATAAAAATTAAAAGGAACCTGCTTTGCATTTTCAAACATGGCTTCGACCCCTTCAATTCCTAAAACGTTGGCTATCTCATGAGGGTCGCAAACGGCAGCGGTAGTACCGTGGCGCACTGCAATTTTAGCAAATTGTGCTGGAGAGACCATACTGCTTTCAATATGAAGGTGTGCATCGATAAATCCTGGAACCATTAATCCCTTAACATCAATTTGTGAACCTTCATTGATTGTTATCGGAGTGATCTCCTTAAACAGACCATCTTCCACGGTAATCCTTGCAGGATAAATTGTGTCTGTGATCACATCAAAGATGAAAGCTGTAAATGACATGTTCAGTCCTCCATCAGAGCATTGTAAAGAAGTGGCAGGAATGTACCGATATCAGTAACAATACCAAGCACTTGAGCACTGCCCCTATCGGACAATTTGGTAACTGTGGAAGGGTTGATATCCACACATATACTTTTAACTCTTGAAGGCAGGAGATTACCAGTTGCAATTGAATGCAGCATGGTTGCAATCATGATGACCATGTCAACCTCCTGAGCATAATGTCTCATTATCTTTTGTGCCTCAGCAGTGTCTGTTATGACATCAGGCAAAGGACCATCGTCACGGATGGAACCTGCTAAAACATATGGAACATCGTTTTTAATACACTCATACATGATACCTCCAGTCAAGGTACCGTCTTCAACTGCTTTTTTGATGGATCCAGAATTGTTTATCCTGTTAATGGCCCTCATATGGTGAGTGTGGCCATGAGCGACAATCTTACCTGTCTCGACTTCAATACCCAATGAAGTGCCGAACAGGTTGGATTCAATATCGTGAGTTGCAAGAGCGTTACCTGCCATAATCACATCAATGTAGCCTTCCCTAACAAGTGATGCCAAGTACTTGCCTGAACCTGTATGAACTATAGCTGGCCCTCCAACAATACCGATTTTACCTCCTTTGGCTTTGATTTCCTTCATCTCTTCAGCAATACCATTTATAAGATTCATTAAAGGTTTTTCGGAAGAGACTTCACTGTTCATGAACTCAAACACTTGCTGTTCTTCACGTGACCTGTGAGGAGGTGTGACCCTAACGCCCTCAAGACCGACGACAATTTTATCGCCCGCCTTAACATCAGCGATAGGTTTTACGAAAGCGCGTTTGGCGTCTTCATCAACGACCACTAGACAGTCCATCTCAATCTCTTCAACAGGTATCCAATTTCCATCATAGAAAATGTGTGTTGTATGATTGGATGATGAATAAAAGCCTTCAGGAGCAACTTTATCTTTGGTTGATGCAACAAGATTGACTTCTTTAATCTCATCGATAGATGCACCAAGCACTGATAATTCATCTAAAATAGATTCCAATAGTTCGGGAGAATCCGCTGAAACTTCAATTTTCGCATGACTTACATCTGACTTTTTACGTCCAACATCAATTTCCAATATATCAAATTCTCCGCCTTTGTCCATAATAATGCCCATTGTTTTTGTAAGGGTCAATGAGTCAATAATATGGCCTGAAAGCTCAATAGTTCTTTTATTCATAACAATATGCTCCATAGTTTAGTTAATATTATAACTATGTTTATGGTGATATTTAATGATATTGTTATGGTTGAAAAAAAAAGGAAAAAAAGAAAATTTGGAATGTTATAACATTCCTTTGAAGTTATCTGTTGCTCCACGAATTGATTCTTTAAGATACATATTTGAAACATAAGCCATGATTACTCCTAAAATTACAATCAAAAGCAAATGTCCTCCAAAGAATCCTTCATAAAATCCTGCTACAAATGCACCATATGTAAATTCAACTAATGGAGTTTCTAACAAGCCCAGAATTAAACCAACAATCAAACCGAACACTATCGCATTGGCCTCATTATCCATAGCTGCTCCAAAAAACCCTGCACTCAGAATAATTGCTATGATAAATGAGAACCATGAAAAACCAATTAACAAACCTATGAATGACAGTATTAATGCTACAACTAAAGCAATAATTGAAGGTTTAATTATATTGTTTAAATTAATTTTTTCAGCAAAAGACTGAGTGGAAACTAATTCCTGTTTATTATTCGCACCTGTGAAAACATTAGTTCCACATTCCGGACAGAATGTTGTACCCGGATCAACTTCCACCCCACAATTTGGGCAAATTTTTTTAGTGGCCTTTGGAGTGTCCTTGACTTTAGTTCCACATATTGAGCAAAATAAAGTGTTTTCAGGCAAGGTTGAACCACAATTTTCACAAGTTCTGGACTCCTTCTCCTCGGATTCAATTTTTGTGCCGCAGCTTGGACAAAAAGAATGATTTTCATTTAAATCTGCACCACAGTTGGGGCATTTAGCGGAATTATCTGGAATATCTTCTTTAATCTCTTCAGATTTAAGAAGATTACTACCGCAATTAGGGCAATTCTCTAAATCATCAGCAACATCCAAACCACAATTTCTACATTTAACCATTCAATCACCAATTAATTAAATAATAACTCTTTTTTAAGTTGGTCAAATTCCTCTTGAGTTAATGCTCCACTTTCAAGCAAATCCTGGAACTCTTTTAATTGTTGTGCTTTGCTAACTTCAGCAGTTTGATTTTCAACAATGACAGTCTGTGGTTTATCTCTTAATGATTCATATAAATCCACTAAACCTTGGCCAAATTCATAACTAGGCAATCTAATTTCATAAGAGGTATTGTCCACTAATTTGATTAATAATCTGTCAAACATATCTGCACTATCATTGTTTGCAACCATATCCTTAAATCGAGTTGCTTTAAGAGATTGGATCTTATTTTGCAAGTCTCTACGAATATCATGAGGAGATGTCCAAGCCCTTTTGGTAATGTCTTCATATCTGCTTTCATCACCCAATCTTTTTGTTACCCTCATTGAAACAATTTTATCAAAGTAAAAATTATTTATTCCTGCATTAACTTTTTTGAAATCCCTGTTATCAATTTCCATGAAAACAAATTTATTCTCTTTGATTAAGAAAAATCCATCAATCATTGTTTCATTACCAATGAACAAATTAGGATTGTATCCTGAAACAAGTTTATTGATAGTTTTGTGTTTTGATGTTGATTCTTCTAACATATTAAACCGTTTGACACTTGTTAAGAAATAATCTTCATCTTTGATTCCGAATTCTTCAGCAAGCTTATCATATCTTGCAAGAACTGCATCACGTCTTGCATTCCACTCTTGTTGTTTAAATGAAACTGAAGCGCCGTTATCCAATTTATGTCCACATTCTACACAGAAATTTGTATTTTTATTGTTTTTAGTTCCGCATTTCGGGCAAATATCTGAGCCTGCTTCAAATTTTTCTATTTTTTCACCACAATTGAAACAAAAATCAGACCCGATTACTTCAGCCCCACAATTGTTACATTTGACCATGTCAATCACCAGTTGTTTTGATCCATTGTTTTTCTTAATTTATTTCCCCAAGAACTCTCTTCGATATCTTTAACGGTGGAATCTAAGTTATTAGAAACATCAGAAATTGAGGCATTCAATGCATTGATTTTATTATCCATAATATCAAGTTCCAATTTCATGAATCCTTTTTCAATGTCAGTGTATATTTTAGAATTTTCTTCTGAAATCTTTTCAATCCCATTTCCCTCATTCAACATGTCCATTAATCTTAAAAATACATGTTCTTGGTGTTGTTTTTCATATTCCTTAATGTCTGCAACACTATAAATCCTATCTAACAACATTTTTAATACATTTATAAAATCTTCCCTATCTGTGTGCTCATTAACATTATGAGGTAGGATATCTGTTTTAAGTAAAAATACTGATTGAATATCATTATTATCTTTTAAAACTAATGAATAACCTTTATTTTCAATATAAACTAATGCTATTGATTGTTTTTCATATATCTCAATTTCTACTTTAGAGAATTCTTTCGGTATAGATAAAAAATCCAAATTACGAACTAACATTTTTTCACCTCATTTTCTAATAAAATCTTTTACAAATTTACCTATGAAATAAATTACAGCCAAAAGTACGATTAAAGTAATTAATCCAAAGAATATGCTCCCAATTCCCATAAATAAAACTGGAATAATTCTGCCTATAAACACCACCAAAATTAAAATAACCACAATAATCAAGATAGTGCCCAGACCAAAACCCATATTCTCAAAAAAATCTAAAAAATCCATAATTCACCTCATTTAAATTTAACAGAACTTGCATAAGATTTTAGCATATCAAGATCATACCCACCAACAAAAACGGCCTTACTATTATCATCACTTCTAACACCAACAACATATTCAGGCAAATTTTTCATGCCAATATCATTATAAAACACTAACATATCCCCTTCACTTTGATAAAAATTATAGACAAATGATGTGGTCAAAACATGAATCGAATAATCCGCAGCATTTGAGTAACCTTCAGCTACTTGGGAATCATCATAGTAGAATACTGCAAACTCATCCTCATCAATGACTCCATCGAAATCATCTTTTAGATATTCTTTTGCACAGCCTAAAGGCTTATTTGAATAACACCAAGCCGCATCGCTATAATGTTCACCAATTGGAACATTCATTGTGAATAGACCATCAAAATCCTGAGTCGCAGTTGCAAATGAACTAACAGCAGTGATGGCAATTAATGTCAAAATAACTATTAATAGTATCCATCTTTTCTTGATGAGTATCACCTCGTTTCGGTAATATTAACTTTGGTACACACATAATATAAACATTGCTATTAGCATGCTAATATCATATACATATCTATTAAATAGCCAAAACTAAATTTAAGATTATGGGAACAAAAGATGATATGAGCATTATATCTCTGCTGGCTCGTTCCAAAAAAAGAATTAAGGTCTTAAAATCCCTTGAAAAAGAGGATAAGATACCATCAAAAATCAGCAAGGATATTGAGGATAACAGCAACCATGTTTCCAAATATCTAAAAACCTTAAAGGATGCCGAGCTTGTAGAATGTCTTAATGAAGAGGACAAGAGATATAGATTTTACAGCATCACTGACAAGGGCAAATATTACCTTGACAAGGTAGAAAAAGATTACAGCGACTAATTTTAAAAAAAATAAAAAAAGTTAGACTCAAAATTTGAGTCTAAAGTCCGAAGAACAGGTATATTATAAATACAATAACCATCAGCCAGATACCCCAACCTAACTCTTTTGCTTTTCCACTAGCTAGGCTTGCAACTGCGTAAACAACGAATCCCCAAGCGATACCTAATGAAATGGAGTAGGTTAAAATCATCATAACAATGGTCATGAATACTGAAGCCGCTACAATTAAGTTATCCCATTCTACTTCTTTCAATTGTCCAATCATCAATATACCTACAATAACTAATGCAGCACAAGTAACAGGAGATGTGAACAATCCTAATACTAATGGCGCAAAGAATATAGATAAGATGAATAGGATACCAGTGACTACAGCGGTTAAACCAGATTTACCTCCAATACCAATACCTGCTGCACTTTCAACATATGCGGTTACTGTACTTGTACCGAATATTGCACCAACAATACCGCCAACAGCGTCAGCCAAGAATGCGTTTTCAATTCCAACAGCTTGACCTTCCTCATCGATGAATCCACATTGTCTTCCTAATGCCATCAATGTTCCTGTTGTATCGAAGAATGTCACGAATACAAGTGAGAACAACATCATTAACAAGTTAGGAATGTTATTGAACAGTGTTCCAAATCCATTGAAACATACAGCGAATAATGATAGGTCAAAACTAGTGGTAATGAATTGTGCCGGTACGGCAGGCATCAATATGTCTCCGGTACCGTATCCTACTGCAGTGAATATTACACCGAGAATAGCTGTGATGACTAATCCTAAGAATACAGCTGCAGGCACTTTTTTCACATATAAAATCAAGGTAATGAGAATACCTAACAATGCGAGAAATGCCGGAGCCGCTGTGAGTGCTCCCATACTAACAAAAGTGGAAGGATCAGACACAATAATTCCTGCACCTTTAAGACCCAAGAAAGCCAAGAAACATCCAATAGCTGCACCGATACCTAATTTCAAATCAAGAGGAATAGCGTTTAAGATAGCTTCCCTTAATCCAGAAATAGTGATTATTAAAAAGATTATACTTGAAAGGAGTACAGCAGCAAGAGCAGTTTCAGCACTGTTTCCCATTCCCAAAATGATGGTATATGTAAACAGCGCATTCAGTCCCATACCTGGAGCTAATCCGACTGGATATTTAGCAACTAGCCCCATAATTATACAAGCAACACCTGAAGCGACAGCAGTAGCGAAAAACACTCCAGTGACAGGTAATCCACCGTCACCCAATATGACTGGGTTTACACCTAAAATGTAAGCCATAGCGAGGAATGTGGTGATACCTGCGATGATTTCTGTTTTAAAATCAGTTCCATTTTCCTTAAATTTAAAAAAATTATCCAACATATAACACCTCTTCAGAAAAAAACATTTCTTCCGATGGTATTATCTTTAAAAAATATTAGTATTAAATTTAACTATAAAATTTTGACGATGCAACTTGATTGGGCTTGTCATGATAATGATAAAAAGAATTATTTGACCAGTGTTAAAAAGTCATAGATTATCTTTGCCGCAACCACTGCAGTGTTGTCTCCCAGTCTGTCACTTGCGGTTTCCACAACGTCCAATCCGACAATATTCTTGTGGCATAGTGTTTCAAGGATGGTTTCGATTTCAGATACGAACAATCCTCCAGGTGTCGGGTTTCCAACGTTCGGAGCGATGGCAGGATCAACGACATCCATGTCTATTGAAATGTAAATCGGACCGTCAATGTTGGTAAGGTAATACTCTATGGCGTCCATGTGCTTGTGGACGTCTCCGCTCTTGAATGTCTGGATGTTATAGGTTGATTTCACGAATTCCTCTTCACGGGAGGATGATGACCTTATTCCTATTTGCACCAAATCGACTCCCCTTTCATGGGCCCTTCTCATTACGGTTGCATGAGAGTATTTCTCGCCGATGAATGTGAATGCAAGGTCCCTATGGGCATCCAAATGGATTACAGTCAGTTTCGGATATCTATCGGTCAATGCCCGGATTGCCCCGATGGATGCTGAATGCTCACCGCCAATGATTATCGGCCTGACATTCAAGTCCAAGATCTCATTGATTGTATCCTCAATAATCTCGCAGGTCCTTTCGCAGTTTCCAGGGACAACGTTTACATCCCCGAAATCATAAAAATTAGTTGTCAAGTCTTTATTAAAAACAGTATTGAATTTTTCAAAACCAAATGAAGCTTCGCGAACAACAATTGGTCCTAAACGTGAACCGGAATGATAAGAAGTAGTGCTGTCAAATGGAACTCCGATTATTCCAAATGAATTTTCAATTATTTCATCATTTTCCGCAGAAAATGCAAATTTCCATGGTTCATAGGTATTTAAAAGCATAATTTTCTAAAAAAAAGGAAAATAAAAAAAGAGAACTTATGATCCTCTAGTTCTCATGATTTTCATATTTCCCATTGCAACAATGTATTCAACTTCTCTACCTTCAGTGATTTCATCTTTTAAGTCTTCAGGCATTGGTAAGTCAATGGTATCATAGTTTTCCATGTCCATGATTTGAACATTGTCGCCTTGGATAGAGATAACTTGTCCTAATCTTTTGTCGATGATTGGGATATCCACTTTGTTATCTACAGGTTTAACTAAACTTCTTTTTTGATTATCGAATACGCCGACTGCTTCAATTCTTGCTTTAGCAGCTCCGTGTTTACCAGGAGATGAAGTGGTGTAACTGATAATTTTACAAGCTTCTCCTCCTAAAACAATGTATTTTCCAACTTTTAATGTTTTAATTTCTACAACTTTTGTTGACATTAATTTTCCTCCATTTTATATAAAAACCGGTTTTTAATCTTATAATAAGGAATATTATTAGATTAGTTTAAACTATCTTTTCCATTTTATATAAATTATTCGTTTAACCAATCAATTTGAAAAATTGCGATGGATAATTTGATTGTTAAAATAATGTTGCTCCGGTGTTATATGAGTATAACCATAGGGAAACAGCCGCCAATACCAAAATTACAAGCATCCACACAACAATGAATATTTTCTTGCCGTCTCGTTCTCCCTTTGTAATGTATCTTTCACCTTTCTTGTCACTGGAATGATTTCTGTTATTCTTATAGAAGTCGTCATTTCTAAGGTACGCATAGAACAGGCGGGCAATGAAATAGAATATCACGACAAATATCAGTCCGATATACGGTATTGATCCGAACATTGCTATGATTGAGGAAATGATAAGCATCAGCAGCATGAACATGCACGCTGACAGAAATATTGAAATAGTTTTATTGAAAATCATTAGGTACACCTAAATTTATTTAACATTTCATTGTTTAAATAGATGATGGCCATATGAATAATTTAATTTATTATGAGGAATAAATTAAAGATTAGTGATAAAATGAAAATAGCTATTGTATCTGGAAAAGATGAAGGACCAACAAAATTAAATGCATTCGACAACGCTTTAAGCGATGCCAGTATTGGGGACGTTAACCTCATAAAGGTATCCAGCATGCTTGCAGGCAATGCGGAAATAGTAAAATTGCCAAAACTTAAAGCGGGAGCTATGGTGAACTGCGTCTTATCAGAAATCACTTCAGATAAACCAGGAGATCAGATAACTGCAGTGATAGCGGTGGCTATTGGAGAGGAATTAGGTTGTGTGGTTGAAACAACCGGAATCAATAAAGATGCTGATGACCTGATTGATGAGGCCAAAATGATGGTTGAATACATGATGGAAAAACGTGACGTAGAAATTAAGGACCTGCTCATAGAGTCCTCCACAGCGGTTGTTGAGAACATAGCATCAGTCGTCGCATCAGTAATCTATCTTAATGATGAAATAATCGAGGAGTAAACATGAACGCCCGTGACAAACAAATAGCAACAGATTTGGCTTATAAGATTATTCGTGACGTGAGTAGGGCTATTCGCCCATATGTCGGTAAACCTGAATCCGGCGAAAAGATAAAGATGGGTGCCGACGGAACTCCCACCTCACTGATTGACGTCATAGCCGAGGAGAGAATAATCAACATCCTTAAGAATGCCCCTGTGCTGTCCTACATCATAAGTGAAGAGGTAGGCGAGTTGAAACTTGGAAAGGGAACACAAAAGAATATTGTCCTAACCCAGGAATTGAGGCGTACAGACCTGGATGAGGAGGACACACCAAAATTCATATTCCTAATCGACCCAGTTGACGGAACAAACAACGCGATTAAGGAAATTCCGGCATTCGGTATTTCAATAGCAATAGCAAACGTTGAACAGGGAAGACTGTCAACATTGAACGATGTGGAACTTGCTTTCATCAGCAGCTTTGCGAACGGCAACTTCTTTGAGGCTGAAAAAGGAAAAGGATGCCTATTGAACAATGAGGAAGTCCATCCAAGTGACGTCATCAACATCAGCGACATGACACTCGGAGGATTCACAAAAAGCGGAACATCACAGGCATCCAAATTGGTCGACAACGCACGCCGTATGCGCGTTTTGGGAAGTGTCGTTCTTGAATTGTCATACGTTGCCAGCGGAAGATATGATGCGTTTCTTGATTTGAGGGGAAGTAGAATTATCGACATTGCAGCATCCAAACTGATTCTTGAAGAGGCAGGATGCATAATCACAAACAAGTACGGCCAAAAGCTCAACAACATTCTAAGCATTTATGAAAAGACAATTGTGGTGGCTGCAAACAATAAAATCATGCACAAACAAATAATTGACATCCTAAATGACAATCAGACAGATTTCATCGGAAAGGTGGGCGTTATTTCAAGAATTGACCAGAAGAGACCAATACTCTTTGCAGCAAAGGTCATAGATTACCTTCTAACCAATGGCCGTGAGGTGACCATCGAAAAGCAACTGGCCAAAAAGCTGACTGAATTGAAGGAAAATCCAAATCTGGAAAACATTATAGGAAAAATCAAGGAGAATTACCCTGAAATCTCACATCTGCTTGAGGACATCAACATGAATATCGATTTCAAACAACTGGCCGAACCTATTAAGGATTTTGACTGTGACATGGCATTGATTCTTGGAGGGGACGGAACCCTCCTGAGGGCACAATCCAGAATGAAACCTGAAATCCCAATATTCGGAATAAACATGGGGACAGTGGGATTCCTAACAGAAATCGAAGCAAAGGACACATTCGAATCCTTGGATGAAATCCTCAAAGGCAATTACTACAAGGAAAAAAGAACCCGTCTTGTTGTTTCCCACGAAAACAACATGTTTACCGCAATGAACGAAGTAGTTATAATGACTGACAAGCCTGCAAAAATGCTCCATTTCGAAATCAAAGTGGACGGCGAGATAATCGAGGAGGTAAGGGCTGACGGACTTATCGTTTCAACCCCAAGCGGATCCACAGCATATTCAATGTCCGCCGGAGGACCTATTGTAGACCCTAAAGTTGCAGGTTTCGTCATAATACCAATCTGTCCATACAAACTCGGAGTGAGGCCGTTTGTTGTTTCAGACAACAGTGAGATAACCGTAAAGCTGCTCAAGAAAGGTAAAAGTGCAGTGTTCGTAATGGACGGGCAAATAAACGAGGAAGCTGATTATGAAGAGGAAATCAAATTTAAAAAGGCCGACAAGGACGCCTACTTCATAAGGACATCAACCAAATACTTCTATGAGAAAGTGAAAGACAAACTGAAAGAAGGCGGAATTAACTCAAAACCTCGGTGTGATGATGAATAATCTTGTTATCGATTTAACACATGGGGGAGTGAAGATTGCCACCAGCCTGGCCAAAAAAGGCAGGAGCGTTCTTGCATATGACATTTACAATACATTAAGTGACATAGGCGCCAAAATGCTCGAAACCTCCAATGTTGAGTTGATACAGCTAGATGACTTAAAAGACCTTGAAGGGGACATGAATGTGATTTATCCCATTCATTTGCCTTTAAGCCTTGAAGAGATTACATCATGCAACCCCAACCTGAACTATACCTTCCAAACCCATCACGAAATCATAATGGAACTCCTCGAGGGATGGGGAGAAGACATCTTGAAAATAGAAGTTACCGGAGTTAAGGGAAAGACCACCTCCGTTTTCATGCTTAAGGAAATTCTCATTGACGAAAATCCATTGATTCTCTCAAGCCTAGGGGCATTGCTATACGATAACAAAAGGGAAATCGTCTTGAAGAGGAACATTTCAATCACCCCTGCAAACATTAAGGAAACGGTTGACTTGGCCTATAAAATTGCAAATCCCGTTTGCGAAATTGCAGACGGTGTCGTTGAAAGTGAAAACCTGAGAAAATACAATTCGGCGATTTTCGAATCATCACTTGGAGTCAGCGGAATTGGAGATGTTGGTCTTTTGCTGAACATTGCCGAAGACTATCCAATCGCCAAAGGCAGAAGCAGCGCATCCAAAGCCAAAAGACAGGTTTTCAGATGCAAATGCGTTTGCATCCAAAAGGAAGCCCTGGACAAATACTATTGCGATATTGACCATGAGAAAACCAACACATTTTCACTTAAAGACAAAACAGCCAACCTATTTGTAAAAGAAATTGACTATAATCTAAACCAGACCACAATCAGTTTGGTGTACAGGAATGTGAAAACGGTTAACGGCAATGACGTTTGCGGAAATATGGAATTGAAGACATTTGCACTGGGACCGCACCATGTGAGCAATGTTCTGGGAGTTGTCCTGACCTGCCTCAGCCTGGAAGTGCCTGAGGAAAAGATTGTCGGAAACATTAAAAACTATAAGGGAATCCCCGGAAGGACCAACAAGAGAATAATGGGAAATTCCATAATCATCGAGGAGATAAATCCCGGATTGAACACCCAAGCAATAAAAGAGTCCATCAACATGATCGACGACATTGACGATTACTACATATCTATCGGAGGGGACTATGGAATCACCTGTGAGGAGATTGATGAGGAAAAGCTGTCTGAATTCCTAAACACCCTCAACAGGAACATCATACTGACAGGGGATTTGGGGCTCTCACTATCCAAAAAACTCGATGTCAGTCATGATTATTTCAAAGACTATCATGAAGCCTATGACATGGCCCTGAAAAACGATAAGAATCTTCTTTTCATATATCGTTCAGACTACCGCAAAGTTTCACAACGATGATTTTTTTAGAAAAATTGAAACATTTAATAAATATTACTTGTAAAAATTAATAATGTAACAAAATGTTGTAAGTTAGAACTTACAATATTATTTTTAAAACTTGGAGACATTAGATGATTGTTGGAACACGCGGAAGTCAATTAGCTTTAGCGCAAACAAAGCAAGTTTGTGCAGATTTATCCAAAATAACTGGCGAATCAATAGATGTGGAAATTATCAAGACCAAAGGAGATAAGATCACCACATCACAACTATACAACATGGATTCAAAGGGCCTTTTCACAAAAGAGCTTGACATTGCTCTTCTTGAAGAGGAAGTTGATTTTACAGTGCATAGCTTTAAGGATTTGCCTACCGAATTGGACGAAGACTTGGAAATTGTAGCTGTTCCAAAACGTGAAGCTCCAAATGAAGTTTTAATCTCTAAAAAAGACTGGAATGAACTTGGACCCGGGTCAAAACTTGGAACAAGCAGTCTTAGAAGAGAAGCTTTTTGTAATCATTACAATAAGGAATTTGAACTCAAGCCTATCAGAGGAAACATTGAAACCAGAATTCAAAAAGCCTTGGAAAGTGATCTTGATGCCACAATCATGGCACAGGCAGGCCTTAAAAGATTGAATCTGACAAAATACATCAAGAATGTATTTCCGCTGGATTACATTACCCCTCCTGCAGGTCAGGGGGCATTGGCCATCATAACAAGGAAGGACTCTGATATCAAGGGAGTCATTTCCAAATTAAATGATTACGTCTCAATGCAGGAAGTGCTTGCAGAGAAAAAAGTGCTGGAAGAGCTCGGAGTTGGCTGTCAATGGCCGATTGGAGCGATAGCACGCATGAATGATAATGAATTTAATATTTATTCAATATTATTAACCAAAGAAGGTGAAATCCTTAAAGAGCAAACCGAAAAGGGCTCCATCAGAAATGCAGTTGAACTTGGAGGTCGTATCGGAAAGCTTTTCGGTGATTATGTTTAAACGGAGGAATCAAATTGAGAACTATTAACGTAGGAGTTGTCGGAGTAGGAGCGATGGGTGAAAACCATGTTCGTGTCTACCATAAAATGGAAGAAGCAAATTTAGTTGCTGTAAGTGACGTAAGCGAAAGAGCGCTTAAAAAAATCGAGAAGAAATATGGCGCTAAAGGTTTCACAGAATATAGTGATCTGCTCGAAGATCCAGAAATCGAAGCTGTGAGCGTATGTGTGCCAACCACATTCCACCACGCTGTGGTAATGGAAGCCATCAAACATGGAAAACATGTTTTAGTTGAAAAGCCAATAGCATTCACAGTCAGTGAAGCTGAAGAAATGATTGCTGCAGCTAAGGAAGCTGGAGTGTTGCTTGCAACCGGACACGTTGAAAGATTTAATCCTGCTGTTCAAAAGGCTAAAGAACTTGTTGACGACGGAGTCATTGGAGACATCGTATCCGCATTCGCTAAAAGGGTAGGTCCTCTCCCACCAAGAATAAAAGACGTCGGTGTATCAATAGATTTAGCTATTCACGATTTAGATATCATGAACTACCTGTTTGAAGAGGAAGTCACTCAGGTTTACGGTTCAATGAACTGTAGTTTTGATGACAGCGAATTTGAAGACCACGCTGAAATCATGGTTAATTTCAACAACGAATCCACAGGAATCGTTGAAGTTAACTGGTTAACCCCTTACAAACGTAGAGAACTCGAACTTACCGGTACCGCAGGAATCATCTCTGTCGACTACATCAAGCAAAGCATTGAGGTATACGGTAAATTTGCTCAAGACATCCAAATCAAACATGAAGAACCTCTTAAAGGTGAATTGAAATCCTTCTTAAATGCAGTGATGAAAGGAGAAGAGCCAGAAATTACTGGTGAAGATGGACTTAAAGCTCTTAAAATGGTTATCGCTGCAAACAAATCATCCCAAGAACATAAACCAATTAGTTTTGAAGAACTTGAATAGGTGATAATGTGAAACAAAAATTAATTGCAAAGGCTCAAGAACTCAGACAACATGGATTTACCACCGGTGAAATCGCTGACGAACTTAACGTCAGTATGGACACCGCCAGATGGTTAACACTCCAGAAAGCAACTGAAGAAAAAACTGAAGCACCGGTTGATTTTGCTATCAACTGGAAAAGTATCGGTGGAAATGCAACCCGTTTAAGTTACGTTTCCGGCGCTTTAAGCGACATGGCATTATCACATGGGGAAGTTGATACTGTAGTTGGTATTGCGGTTAGCGGAGTGCCGTTTGCAACAGTGATGGCTGATTTCATTGAAGACATGACCGGATTGGACACTTCCATAGCAATCTTCCACCCAAACAAGCATAGGAAAGATGCTGACTCAACAGATGACGAAGGTACCATCAGTACCAATTTCGGAAGCGTTGAAGGCAAGAAAGTGGTCATTGTCGATGACGTTATCACAAGTGGAAAAACCGCAAAAGAGGTTATCCATACCGTAAAAGACCTTGGCGGAGAGCCAACTTGTGTTGTCGTATTGATTGACAAAGCAGGACTCTCTGAAATTGAAGGAATTCCTGTAGAATCATTAATTAAAGTTAGTAGATTATAAATCTACTATAATTTCTTATTTTTTACCAATCAACCATTTTGAAAAATACCTAATTTTAAATAGTTCAACACACAAAATATGCACAAGGTGATAATTTTGTATATAACAGTACTTGCATCCAACAAACTTCACGGACAAAAACCATTGGCAATAGACGGCATTGTCAAGTTAGTAAAGGAACCAGAGAACAAATATGATACAGAAGCGATAGCCTGTGAAATGAGATATTTTGGAAAGATAGGCTATGTTGCAAACAGCACTCATACTGTAGTTAAAGGATGCATGAGTGCAGGAAGAGTTTACGATAAAATCAACGATGAATACTTTGCAAAAATCAAATTCATCAAGGACACAATTGCAATAGCAAAGATACTGGATTCCGATGAATTCATAGCTGAAATAGAAGATCCTGAAAGTGATGTGCATTACCTAAGTGAAAATCCATCAGAACTTAAATTCAACTACTGAGGGGATTGAAAATGATAACTCTTGGAAACGATGTAACTATTAACCCAAACATAGAACTGTTATCTCCGCAAACACACAAGAACATAACTGTCATACCATTAAAGACAGAAAGGACTTATATCGATATTCTGACACTTAAAAAAGGCCTGGAACTGGGTCTTGTCAAAGTCAGTGAATGCCCCCAATCACAGGTGAACACACTTGTCGTCACAAACGCCTCCGTAACCCCACTAATCCTGATTGACGGGGAGGAGATAGTTGGAGGAGACCAGAACAGGATAGTCAATTCGACAGTAGTGATTGATGCTCGAAGCAAAATGAAAATTTCTGTAAGCTGCACTGAAAAAAACAGGTGGGCATACAAAAGCGAATTCAAGCAATCCGATTACATGGCAAACCACAGGACTCGGGTGGCAAAGGAATATGCCTCCAGAGACTCCGAACATTTCCAGAATGTGATCTGGTCATCCATCGATAGGTTGGAACATGAAAATTCATTCTCATCACCTACAGCGGCAATGGAAGAAAGCTATGAAAACCTTAAGATTAACCACAACAAGATTATTAAGGAATTTGACATAGTCAAAGACCAAAACGGCATTATAGTAATCATTGACGGCAAGATTGAAGGTTTTGAAGTCTTTCTAAGCTCAGAAATCTATAAGGAATTTCACGAAAAGATACTGAAGAGCTATCTCATTGATGCCGAAATCAATGAAAACCAATATCCTGTAAACATTGATGCTGCACAGGATGCCCTTGATAATGCATATGATTCCTCATTTACCGAAAAGGAAACTAAAGGACTTGAAAAGGCATATACATTTGAGAACCAGGACGGCCTTGGAACCTTATACGCATACAATGACAAAATAATACATTGGTCCTACTTTAAAAAAATGGAAGAAATAATAAAGGATGAAATCATTGAGAATACAGCATTAGAATCTGATATCTAACTCTTTCATCATTTTTTCAATTTTCAGATTGAGATTTTCAATATTCTCATCTATTTCTCTTTTTTCAACTGTCAGATCATCCAATCTGATGAAGTCTTCCTCAAAAGTATCGACATAACGGGATACAGATAAATTGAAATCATTCTGAGCAATTTCATCTAATTTTATGACATTCGAAAACTTGCTGATGGTCAGCTTGTTGATGAACACGTCCTTCATCTTGTTAATTGTTTCATTGGCCAAAATGAGATTTCTTCTAAAGAGTCCAGGAAACAGTTTAGCGCTTTTTTGTGTCTTGAACTGTTTTGATATGTCAATGAAAAGGATGTCGTCGTCAGTTCTGTTCTTCTTAAACACTATTACGACTTCGGGCCTTCTTCTGCCCAATTCCTCAGGAATGCTTATTATTGTATCGATGTAGTTTTTCTCATGGGTCAGGTATTTCCTGAGTGTCTGAAGGGAATTCTTGTATAGGAAGTTCTGTGAAATGCTGACAGCCATTATTCCGTCATCCTTGAGTGAATCAACAAGATTGATCAGGAATAAAAATTCGTTGTCCTTTAGAGATCCGTATTCTCCTGTGAACTCCTCGTTCGAATCCTCCTCAACATCGATTTTCTGAAGGAGATTTTCCATCGCAATGTTCCAGTCTGCATCCTGTGATAATGAATCGCTCTTGATTCCGAACTTTTCAATCAGCACATCCTCCAGTTCGCCACGTTTGCTTCTTTTGGCAATCTCGAAGCTTTGGTTCTTATTGGCTGAATGATAGTTCTTTATGGACACCGGAATTTCAGACAGGATTGCATCGAATGACGCGCCCTCAATATCGATTGATTGGGTCGCATCCTCATTTTTAAAGACCACATGATCAAGATAGAAGATATTTATGAAGAATCTGGCTATGGTGTAGAGATAGGTCAACTTGTCCTCTTCCTTGCCGTAATATGTCACTCCTGTCTCGCAAAGGTCTGATAATTTCATCAGGGATGTTCCGTCCTTCATGAACGGATCATATGCGCTTTTAATGGAGGTCTTTTCACAGGATATCAATGTTGAGAGTATCTGTGAGACATATTCCGGATTGGACTCGACATTCATCAGTCTTGAGTATGAAATCACATCAAAAACCCTTCTGAATTCAAAGGCATTGTCAAAAAGGTCCAACTTGGAAATGGAAAAGATTATTTCCTTTATGGCAAGATTCATCTCGTTGTCAAATTCAAAATCCTTAACGGATATCTCCTCACGTATTGTCTTGAACAGTAACTTGAAGTATTCCCTGTCCTTGCTTTTTTCATCGAATGTGATGTTATCCGGAAAGACCCTGAAGAAATCTGTCAGGAAAAATCTGTCGGAATAGTTCTTGTTTATTACCTCGTCGATGAATGCCTCAGGGTTTTCGAAATGGTATCCGAACAGATGCATTGCATCTTCTCTCAGCGATTCGCGGTAATATCCGTCACGGTATGCCTCATCCAGTGTGATTTCCTTATCCTGGATTGCCATTAGAAAATGATCCTTAAGGCTGTCGGAACAATATTTGTATAAAAAAGTGTAAATGATTACATAATCTATTTGGGGCGGAAGGTTGAATCTCCTTGACTTTGATATGAGGTTTCTCAGGATCTTATAATTTGTTGAATCATATTTCATCGGCGTCCCCCCATAGGTCGTTCAATATCGCTTCCTTGAGATTGCGGTCATACTCGACCTGACGCAGGTCCTCATGAATCTTATGGTTGATGGTGTTCAGCAGTTCCCCGTATTTTACTTGAGTATCAAAATCAGGCACTATCAGTTCAAGCTGCTTTATTTCCTTAAGGGATGTGTGAGGTATCTTCTCGCTGCTTCCCAGTTCATAAAGCTGTTTTCTTATATGAGCATTGGTGAGTAAATGTGTTATAAAGTTAGGGTCATAGCCTTTTCTAAGCCGTATAATGGCTATTCTGTCACTTACGACCAATCCCTCTTCTTTAACACACACTACATCATAAGGATAGGGCATTTTCATCAATACATCATTTTCTCTTGTGAAAAATCTTTCTTTAATGTTGCTTTTAAGGCTCAGTTCTTCAAAATCGGACAATATTCCATCTTTTTTTATGGATCTTTGAACTACAACCTTAAACATGTCTCCATTATCATCCAAATAGCGTCTATAGGATAATCCGGAGAATATTTCAGCCATATCTCCTAATTTTACTTTTTTCATTTTAATCCCCTTAAAAAGAAGGTTTGGCTTTGTTAAAAGCCATGTTCAATTGTTATGTATGGTGGGTGGAATGAGCATTAGTTTTTGGTGGTGAGCCAAAAACTAACTATTGGTATAGGCCTGCAACATCGTCGAGAAGTGCGGGTTCGTCTGGAATTTCTGATGGGTCAACCTTTTCTGCGGAAACTCCACCGATTACTCCAACGCTTTGGATGTTGTCTTTCAAGACGGCGGTTGAGGTTATTCCAGGTCCTTGCGGTGAAAGGACAAACAGGTCTAAAAACAATTCATCTTCGCCAACAATAAATGCAGGTTCGATAGGTTCTGCAGATTTTGTTTGGACCTTGATTAGAATATGTTTTGCCTCATTATCATCATCAATACCAATTTCTTGTCTGATAGTTTTATCTAAATCTTTTACTTTTTCGCTCCAATTGATTTTTCCGTTCATATTATTACCTCTCTATTCTTTTTTCACCTTAAAATACAATGGTGTGGATTTTTAGTGAGTGCATTTTTTTAAAGATTATGCACATTTGCAATCTTATTTTAGATTTAATAGTATATAAACTTAACTGTTTTATTTATCTTTTCTAAAAAATTACAAGTAACCGACTGCAAATAACTATTTATTTTAGGTATTATATAAATGTTTTGTATTTTTTAAAAAAATACAAAAAAGCAGAAATGTGCGAAGGTCCTCCCGCACTGACTTTCAAAAACATCAAACAAAAAAAGTCGCCCATATACAACAGGCAAAAAACAGCAATTAAAAAAAAATAAATAAGCTGAGACAGAATTATGCCTCAGATTCCTCTTCTTCTTTCTTCTCGTCAGCAATAACCAATTTTTGGTTTTCCTCATCGACTTCCATAACAATAGGATCTTCTTCAAGAGCTCCAGGGTCCTTTTCCACACATTCGTTGATTTTTGATTGAATTGCTCCAATGTCCTCTGTATCAATCAAATCAACAATCTCCAATTGTTGCTGGAATCTTTCAATACCTTCAAGAGGAACATTCTCTACGAAAGGAATAGCACCGGTTGCGCCGATGATTTTTTTCTTATCAGGGTCTGCGCCGTTATCATATAACGCCTGAATGCTCTGACCGGTAATGTGGCCTTGCACTTCTGCGCCAGCCAATATCAAGAATCTTATATTCGGATTGGATATGATATTCGCAACTACCTTTTCGATACCTAGGTTTTCTGTCTTACATGGTCCTGCAATAGCTGCTCCAGACAATTCCGCCTCGATGTGGGAAGCAAGAGTAGTTACTGCAACTGGACTTTCCGGATCCCCCACAATATAGTCCCCACTGATTACGGGCCAACCATCTGCAGGAGCTTTTTTATCAGCCATACTTGATTCCTCCTAATGTTTAATTAAGATTATATATAAAAGTTATTTAAATATTTTGTCTAATAATACAGTTCTGAAGGTTTACCGATGTATTCAAAATCATCCTTGTTCTTCAGATACTTGACGCCTATCACCTTGCCATCCGGGAACTTGGTGACAACGCTCATGCCGTCAGTCACATCAATGACAATCAGTTTTGTGTTCTTTTCTCCAACGGTCTCGATTTTTATAATCTCATCATTTTGAAGAAGTTCAGCATCCTCAAATTCATTGCTGACGTCTGTTGAGTACCAGTGCTGAGGCAACTTCACTCTTATACCGAAATAATCCAATATGTCTTTAACATGCATTTTCTTTCCCTCTGCTAATCTATAATAAAAGTTTATTTAAATGACATATAAACATTCTGTAACTTCTCAAGGGTGTTAAGTGACTAAACGAGAAAATGAATCTTGGTTTTGTCTATGTCGTCCATGGTGTGCGGACTTGGAATGTCATCGGAATGGCCCAATGCAAGGATTCCAACAATCCTATAGTGGTCATCTATTTTCAGTATGTCCCTGACGACTCCTTCTGAATCAGTGCCGTCCCTGCTTCTTAGGTGTATCTGTACCCAGCAGCTGCCCAAGCCCAATTCGGTTGCCATAAGATGCATGTATGTCATGGCGATTGATGAATCCTCAATCCATGTGTCGGCAATTAGAGTGTCAGCAATGACAACAATCGCCTTGTCGGCACCATTTATCAATTCTGCGCCATGGTCCTTTGATCTTGACAGCTCCTCCAAGGTCTCCTTTCTCTCAACGACCATGAAGTTGCATGGCTTTCTGTTCATGCTGGTTGGCGCCAGGAGCGCCGCAGCCAATATCTTATCCAGTTCAGATTTGGATACCGGCTCATCGTTGAATTTTCTTGTACTTCTTCTTTCAAGCATCACGTCTAAAAGTTCCATTTCAATCACTGGAATTATCTTTATCGTAAGAAATATTTAAAAAATAGCATACCTATGTAGATTTGCCGATTCTGTTTTTATGAAAAATGACAGGTATTGAAAAATTAAAAAGATGCGAACAAATAAAAGAGATGAAACATTGGAAAATGTCATTTAATTGGAGATCCATTTAAGATAATGAAAGAAAAAATCATTGCAAAAAATCAGTGAAATTTCTGCCCACATAATTGTTTACACTCGCAACAATCAGTAATGTATAAAAAAATTCGAAGCCACGGCAGTGAAACTTCGAATTGACTTTTTTTCACGACTTGTTAATTAGTCACTTAATAATTATTACGTTCATAGTTTATAAAGTAAATGGTTTCATTAGGATTACACAAAAAATCAAAGCAAATCAAAACAATTATTTTTAAAAATTACCAACTATTTAACAATATTTTAATCCAAGGAACTACTAAAAAGATTACAGATTGAAATGAAAGGAAATATGACTGTGAAACGACAAGCAGTACATTTTTTCAAATCACTTGATTGACCTGCCAAAATGAAAAAAGTAATACGCCTGACCATCACAAAAACAATATTCAATTCAGCTTAAATCACCAACAGACCAATATGATTTTTGCATCAATTAAATACATAGATTTAAAAACGAATAATCCAATATGAACTAATCAACAAAGATTAGGAGAAAAAATATGCAATCTAAAAGCAATATTGATGCTAAAAATATTATCCGAATGATGGAAATAGCTGAAATCTATGCCCTGACCAAACAAACCCAAAAATCCGAAAGATACCATCAAATCATAATCCTGATTTGCGACAGATATCCGAAAAACGAAATGATGCTGATTTTTAAATTGGAATCTCTTAATTGCCTGAACAGGACATACAAATCACTGGAAACAACAAATGACCTGTTAAACCTGAATCCTTACAGTTCAGCAGCATTGATTAACATTGCAAATCATTTGAAAGAGGAGAAACATGCTTTTTAAGAACAGATTTGATAAACTTCAAAAAAGGGCGGCACGTGCGGTTAAGAACAGGGAATACGTAAAGGCTCAGAACACATATCTGGAATGCCTTGCATTGGATCCCAAGGATATCGGTACGGTGAATAACCTTGCACAGCTTTCCCATGTCCTGGGAGAGGATGATAAGGCAAGAGGATATAACGAGATGCTCCTGGAGGCTTGCGATGAACGGCTGAAAAATGAAAGGACAGAAGAGCTTTTGATTTTAAAATCGAATGCACTTGTTTCACTTAAAAGAAACGATGAGGCCATCGAAGTGATTGATGAACTTCTGGAAATATCTCCAGACCATGTTCTTGGACTCTTTCACAAGGCACAGTACCTGGAATCGAATGGAGAATATGAAAAATCGCTGCACTACATCAATCGTGTTCTGGCCAATGACTATTGCAATGTTCCGGCATTACTTTCAAAAGGTAGAGTTTTAACTGAATTGGACCAATTTGAAAGGGCCAGAAACTGCTATGATTTTGTTTTCAAGCTTGAGACAAAAAACAAGGCGGCGATAAACTTGAAATCCCAATTGATTAAAAAACAGAACGGCTACGTGATCACATCACATGACCTGATGCTTAAGGCAATCGAGTCCTGGGACAGGGAGGACCTCAAATCCGCTGAAAAATACTTTAAAAAGGCATTGGACATCGATTCCAGTCATGATGAAATCTGGTTTGCCCAGGGAGAGCTGTTCATCAGGATGGGCAAAATCACCGATGCGATAAGCTCATTTGAAAAAGCGTTTGAATTGAATTCCATAAGCGGAGGAATATCCAAGAAAAAGGAGTTCTTCAAGATGTTGAAGGTTATGTTAAAAATAAATAGGTTATTGGGATATGAAAAAGAGTGATGGACTCTTTTCTATAATTTAAACCCAGTCCCAATGAATTGGGCGATGTCACGTCCTGTGTCATCTGAAATATCGACATTGACAATGGAGGATGTCCTGCCACTTTTGCGGCATGTCGCCTTGGCTATCAATCTGTCACCTTTCGGAGCGGAGAGATAGTGAATGTCAACTTGCTGTGCAACGGTCAACTGATGAATCTGGTTGGAAAGAACAGCGAATGCGAAATCGGCCAATGTAAATATTACGCCTCCCATCACGCCGCCATAGGCATTTCTATGTTCATCTGTCAGGTCCAGGGAACAGATTGCCTCATCTTCAGTTAATTCATCCAATGTTATTCCTGTGTTTACCGCAAATTTGTCCTTGTAAAAAAATTCTCTTGCACTTTCTAGTGAATCAAAATTAACCATAATATCAACCTAATTAAAGGTTAACCCTAATAGAATATAAAGTATTCTAAAGCCTGATTACTCGTTTTTACAACAGCCGAAAAAGAAGTTTTTGACTTTCATCTTTTTGGATTTGCTGTCTTTTTTGCGTTGCTCTTCCCTTTCATGCATATGTCTTCTAGCTTCCGCCATATCACTCATAATTATCACCTTTTCATAACTATGAATATCATTATGACTTGAGAGAATATAAAACTTTCGAAAAATTAAGGTATGCCTAAAAATTAGTGCATCTGCAATATGCCGTGAAATTATTTGTCTTTAAGATAGCCGTTTTCCCTGAAATGCTCTTCCATTTTAGTATAGAACTCATCGATTGTGAAATCAAAATTGGTGTTGAAGGACTTATGCGCCAATTCGCAGTCCTTTTTCAAATTAAATCTGAAATCGGGACAGGTCTTGAAAAACTTTTCAAAATTGATCTTGGAATTTTCAGGGAACGGAACCTCCTCAAAGGGAATCTTTTCTATTGACATAGTCATTGCGCATGAGAGAACAGTCAGCTGGATAGCAGAAGCATAGGCATCATAATACTGACCATAATCAAGATTGACATTGAAGTATATCATGAAATTGAGCATCACATGGGAAACCCAAATTAGAGAATTGGGTTCAAACTTTTCAAGCTGCAAATCGGTGAACTTGAAAATCTTATCCTCAAAATTCCCTTCATCACTCTCCTGACAGAAATCCGCAAACTCCTCGAATGCATAATTAGTCAAATATTTGGTGTAAGCATCCTTGATTTCATCATCGCAGGGATATTTGGAAATCTTTTTCAAATCTTTTTGCCTTAAAACTCTTGGATAGGAAAACATCAAAATCAATTAATATATTGGATTTCATTAAATTAATAATTTCCTAAATGTTAAAAGTGAAATCAATTTATATATCAAATTAAAATGAATGGCATCTATTTTATACTATAATGGACAAAAATTAAAAATGTATAAAAAAATGGAGGAAAAATATTGAAATTTCTTAAGATAAGCATAGTCTTTCTATTCTTATTGATAATGACAATGGGAGTTGCCTGTGCTGAAGATGCAAATCAGACAGTTTCAGACACATTGGAACTCGACGACACACAGGACGTTATTTCCGACGCTTCCGAACTATCATATGATGATTTATCAAAAAATATAAGCGAATCATCTGGTTCAATAACGTTAGAAAGCGATTATAAATATAAGGATACTGACAGTGTCAAGCATATAGAGTTTACAAAAAAAGTTTTCACCATTGATGGGAACAATCATGTAATCGATGCCGACGGAAAAACCGTCATATTTAAAGTGAATGGCGGAAACATAACATTGAAAAATCTTGTATTGAAAAACACCAATGACACCGCAATAGACGTGAGGAACGGTGTATTGAACACTATCAACGTCACATTCATAAATGCCAATTCTCAGGACTACGGAGGCGCCGTATATCTCGGCAACAATAGTAAATATTACAGTACAAACGATAAATTTACCGACAATTCCGCTAAAACTGCCGGATCATCAATATTCACATTATCTTCAACAATAGATATAAAAAATGCAACATTTACAAACAGGAATCCTATAAGATGGGGCCTGATTTATGGATCAGATAGTATTATTAATGTTTCAGACACCACTTTTGCAAACGCCACCTCAAGATATGCAACAGCAATATATAATTTAGGAATCACACAAATCACAAGATCAAAATTCATTAACTTAAGGGCAAATGCAACTGGAGGAGCCATTGCAGTAAAAGGAGAAGATGAAAAAGGATTTGCCGAATTATTAATTACTGACTGCGAATTTACAAACGTCAGCGCCGGAAGAAACGGCGGAGCCATCTTTGCAGATATCGCAGCCGACAGTGATACCCGAGGCGAAGGAAAGGTTATAATCACTAATACTGCATTCAACAAAAACACCGCCGAATTTGGAGGGGCAATACTCCAGCTTGGAGGAACACTTGCCCTGATTAACTCCACTTTCACTAACAATACCTCATCTGAAAACGGTGGAGCCGTCTACACATCAAGGGCAAATGTAGTCATTTTACCTGGCACATTTACAAACAACCGTGCACAAGAAACTAACGGATACGGTGGAGCCCTATATCTTGATCATGGAGAGGCAATTATTGTCAATTCCACATTTACAGATAATTCTGCAGACAACGGCGAAGCCATTTACTGTTATGAGATGATGTACATAATCAAAAATACACCGTTCAAAAACAATACAATCTACACAAGATTCGATGATGAAGGAAGCAGCATAACAAACTGCGGAGAATACACCGGCAAAATTAACGACACCAATATGACTTATGTCATAAGATACAACGGTGAAGAAATCATATTAAACCCACAGCATATTGATGGCTCCGCTAAAGATTCATACTTCAATCTGAATGATTTGGGATTGGTTACTCGTGTTAAAAACCAGGGCTCAATGGGTTCATGCTGGGCATTTGGAGCAGCAGGAGCATTTGAATCATCATACCTAATTGCAACAGGAATAGAACTGGACGTTTCCGAAAACAATATTAAAAGCCTCTGTCTGCCTTATTCAGAATACGGGCAAACCAGCACAACCGAGGCTGGAAACATGGTTATCACTGCCGCATACTTTGTAAGCTGGTTAGGGGCAATCAACACAACCGATGATATTTACGATGAGCTAGGAAAAGTTTCTGGCCTACAATATGGTCCTGATGCAGTCCGCACAGTAAATGCCGTTTTCATAAACATAAAGGACAAAAATGCCATCAAGGAATATCTGACAACACATGGTGCAATGAACATGTTCCTATATGGTGCAGATTCAAGGGATCCATCCTACAGTCAAATATACAAATCAGTGTACAACAACAAGTACGGGGGAAACCATTACGTGACATTAGTCGGATGGAATGATAGCTTTTCAAAAAACCATTTCTCTACTCCGGCTCCCGGCAACGGCGCATGGATCTGTAAAAACAGTTGGGGAAGCGAATGGGGAGACGGAGGATACTTCTATGTCTCCTACTACGACAAATCATTAGTTGCAAATGCTGTGGGATTCACATTTGACAATGTGGAGCACTACGAGAAACTTTATCAGAATGGAATCATCGGAATGCACGAATTTGACGACGACTACGATACATACGGACAGATATTTACCAGCGAAAACGGAGACATAATTGCCGCTGCTGGAACCTACTTTGAAACTGCAGGCAGCCCATATACCATTTCAGTGTATGTCGATGGCCGTATGGTCTACAGCCAAAGTGGAAAATCAAGCCATGCAGGATATGAAACAGTTAAATTGAATAGATACATTGCAGTGGATGCAAACAGAACATTTGAAATCAGAATAAAATCCGCTTCAGTGCCTATTGTTAAAAATTCAAGAAGCATTACCCAAAAAGATGTGAATTACGTAATAAGTGAAGGTAAAAAAATTGACCTCGGAAGCAGAAATTATTATGCACCAATTAAGGCGTACACCTATCACAACAGCGAGATTACCAAAAACGTTGTAAACTATTATGATAACGCAACTGAAACAATATTTACAGTTTACAATATTCTTGAAGGCGATACCATTCAAGCCAACTTCAACAATAAAAATTACACCATACAACTCAACAATCATACAGGCAGCATTTCATTGGGAATTTTACCTACCGGAGAATACATTGTAACCCTAACCTACAACAATATGACTCTCTCAACTCCTGTATTGATAAAAACAACCATTTTCAGCGATGACCAAAAAGATATGACTTTGGCATACAATGCAGGCGGATCTTTTGCAGTGCAGTTCCTTGATTCAAATGGAAAACCTCTCGCAAATACTAAAGTTTCTGCCAAATTTGATAATCAAGAACTTTCCGGTGCAATAACAAACGAAGAAGGAATATTGAGTATCAACATCCATCCTACTAATCCAATCGGAAAACACTACATTGACTATGTAAATCCAAAAAATGGTGAAACATTAAGAGTTACCATCAATATCGTTTCAAGATTCTCTGGAAATGCAAACGTCAACATGTACTATTACGACGGACACACATACAAGGTACGTGTAAAAGGCAACGATGGCAAATTTGTGGAGGAAGATCAAATTGTAACCATTAAAATCGGCAAACACACCTTCAAGGTAAAAACCGATGAGGATGGATATGCAATCCTGAAAATACCTTCTAAAATCACTCCAGGAAAATACACAATTTCTGCAACATACAAAGGCCAAACCGTTAAAAACACATTAACAGTGAAACAGGTCTTGAAAACCAAAAAATCAGTTAAAGTCAAAAAGTCCGCCAAAAAACTTGTATTGAAAGCTACCCTCAAGAAAGGAAAAACAGCTCTTAAAGGTAAAGTCATCAAATTCAAGGTCAAAGGCAAGACTTACAAGGCAAAAACCAACAAGAAAGGTATTGCTAAGGTAACCATCAAAAAATCAGTCATCAAAAAACTCAAAGCAGGCAAGAAATACACAATCAAAGTGAGCTACTTGAGTGATGTTGTAAAAGCAACCTTAAAAGTTAGACGTTAGAGATTTAATCTCTAACCACTTATTTTTTTATATTTTTAACCAATCGATTAAAAAAAACATGTAAATCTATACGAGTCCATGTGCGGAAAACATGAGATGCCATTATACTTTTTAAGAAAAAAATTAATCCCATTTTTTATAGATGGCTCTTCTAGGGCCGATGTCAATTATTTCAACCTCTTTAGTTGATTCCTTAATGAAATATATAATTCTATAATTTCCCACTCTTGTTTTTTTACATTTGGGACATTTTCTACTTTTAAATGAACTTTCTGCTTCATTATATGGATCACAAGCCAACAGACAATATTTGTTATAAATTCTCCTAAGCAACTTTTCATCATCAGAATGTTTATCCATGAATTTTATTGCCCGTTTATCCTCAAAAAGTTCATAGTTGACATTAAGACTATTTGATGGCATCTAAATCAATTTTTCTTGTGCCTCTATAGTCCCCGTTTTCAAAATGTCTGATTCTTTCATTATAGTAATCTGCATCTTCATCACTTAATTCTTCAAAATACATTCTTTCATACACCTCAATTAATCTAGCTATAATATCATTGTATGTTTCGGATTTTAAACCTAAATGAGCTAGTTTTGTATGAACTTCTTCAGTAACACGAATTGTTTTCATTGCCATAGTGAACACTCCAGTATATTAAAGTTAATTAGATACATTTATTATATTAGATATATTATTTATAATTATTGTAAATTGATACATTATATTCTGAACATTCCTGTAAGGTAAAAAAATGAAGAAATTCTATCTAAGAATATATTTTTAAAAAATATGAAACTTTTGGAAGTGCGATTTTACACAAAAACACGCAAAATAACTTAATGGCCAATAAAAAAAATAGTGTAGATGAGAAAATTCATCTACTTAATAGTAATTTTAACTTTTTTAGAGCTTTTAAGGTAGTAAGCATTGCATTTAAATTTAATGGTTGCTGTGTGTTTGCCTTTTTTGGTTAATTTTTTGATCTTAAAGGTTGCTTTACCTTTGGCATTGGTTTTGGCAGTATAGGTTTTTCCTTTAACCTTAAGTGTGACTTTTACTTTTTTAACCGCTTTGCCTTTGCTGTTTTTAAGGGTTATTGTGTATTTTTTAGTCTTTTTGGACTTTTTGAATTTCTTGTTTTTGGCAGTTATTTTTGTTTTTTCCTTGTTGATTGTTATTTTTACGGCTTTGGCGGTTGCATTGTAGTTGTCGCTTGTTAATGTTACGGCCATGTTCTTTTTACCTGCCTTTGCTGATTTCAATGCATTTGCAGACAGGAAAATACTTGCAACACCCGCAGCATTTGTGGAAGAAGACCCAATAACCTTGCCGTTAAATGTGAATGTTACCTTTTCACCAACGACAGCATTACCATCTGAATCCTTAAGGGTTACGGAGTATTTGCCTCCATAATTAATGATGTATGCTGCATCCTTAGCAGTTATTTCACTATTCTGCTTGGTTATAATCAACTCATAATAATCTTTATCACTGCGGTAGCTTGAATCATTAGAGGTATATGATAACCATAACTCATAGATTCCTATCTTTAAGTTTGGAATTTGGAGTGTCGCAACTCCATTAACTACACTGGCATTGTAGGTAACATTGTTAACAACTGTTGATACATTACCTCCATTTACAGGTTTGCCGTTACTGGTTATATTGACATTGATTTTAGCGATTTTTCCATAAACATTATCCTTCGCATCAATATCGAAGTTCACAATGTATTCTGCAGAACCACTGCCTGCAATGTCATTATTTCCATCAGAGGTGGTGTTGTTGGTAAATTTAGTGTTTCCGGCAATTATTGAACCATTGTTGTATATTGCTCCTCCTGAAGCGGCAGTGTTATTGGTGAATTGTGAATATGCAATTTTTCCATTAGTTCCATTAAAGTATAGTGCCCCGCCGTTTTCAGTTGCATTGTTGTTTATGAATGATGATACAGTGATACTTCCATCGGCTCCGCTATCCCAGTATATTGCTCCTCCATTCAAACTCGCAGTATTGTTTACAAAATCTGAAGTTGTAATGTAAAACTCCTTTGCGTTGTTTACGTATATTGCGCCACCGATTGGCGCACTGTTATTAATGAATTTGGAACCTCTGATGGTACCGTTTTCCTTTTTAACCCAACCAAGAGCACCTGCACTTTCTGTTGCCACATTGTTGACAAATATAGATTTATCCATAATTCCCTTTATGCTGTCCATATATAAAGCGCCATAATTCTTAGCCCTATTGTTGGTGAAATTGGAATCAACAATGATTCCCTCACTACCTTTGAGATATATGGCCCCTCCATCTTCAGAAGCGGAATTCCTATCAAATGAAGAATTGGCAATTATTCCATCACCACCAGTCAAGTAAATGGCTCCCCCTATGCTTGCATTGTTCTTGATAAATTTAGAGGCCTCTACTGTTAAATTGTTTCCTTCATTAACGTAAATGGCTCCGCCAAACGGCGCAGTGTTATTGATAAAATAGGAATTGAAAACTGTACCATTTTGTTTTTTAACCAAACCGAGAGCTCCGGAACTGTTAGTGGCCACATTGTTGGCGAATAGACAATCATCTACAGTTCCATTCAGACTGTTCATATAAACGGCACCGTTAAAGTAAGCCCTATTGTTGGTGAAATTGGAAGCATTGATAATTCCATAATCTCCCTTGAGATATACTGCTCCCCCATCATAATCTGCAGAGTTGGCAATGAATTCTGAATTAAAAATTGTTAATTTATCGCCATTGAAAAAGATAGCTCCCCCTTGGGAATTATCTCCTGTTGCATGATTATTTGAGAAAGTACAGTTAATAATTGTCAAATTGCTATCTTTACAATATAGCGCCGCTCCCATGCCTTCCAGTTTACCGTTGATGAACTTAATGTTCTGTAGGGTAACAGCAGCACCGGTGATATTGAATATTCTTGCACTGCCATTAGCATTGATGGTAAATCCATTTCCGTCAATTTTTAGGTTTTTGTTAATTGAAATTCCGTTTTCTGTAAATCCGCTTTCAAGAAGATAATTGTTTGGCAACACTACAGTGGAATTATCTCCAGCATTGTCAATCCTTTCCTGCAATGCAGCAAATGATCCATTATCCTCAACAAATTTATCTTCGATTACCTGATTTTCAGCAATACTTTTTAGGTCATCCCCTGCATCATTCAATTCAAGTTGTGAATCATCTTCACTCGCAGTTAAGGTATCATTCACATCACCAGCGCAAACGCCGGCTATGCTGAATAACGCCAAGAGGATTAATGTGAGAATTATTATCTTATTTTTCATAACTTGTCTCCATATTCCCGCAGGAATTTTTCTATATGTCAAATAAATTGTTAAAAACCATTGGTTTTATGTAAAATATATCTGATATGATTAAAGTTTTATCAAAGAACTTATTTATATGTAAGTATTAATGGAAATGATTATGATTGTAAAAAAAGAATTTAATATAATCCAATAAATAAAAAAAGAAAAAAGAAACAAGGAAATCTATACGATTCCTTGTCAGGAATTAGGCGATACCACCCGACCTGTCTAAATTTCATCATCCAATAAGAAATCAATAATGTTTTTATGTTTAATTCCATTCTGAGACATGTCGAATTCGTCCATGCTTAAAACATAAGCATCATACTTATCCGGAACATCCATTAACGGTGAAAATTCTCTTTCGATTGTTTCAGGTGACGACAAGAGATATGCTACTTGAACATATATCTTATTGTCATGTTTTTCACAGACAAAATCTATTTCCTTATTGCGTATCTTTCCAATCTTTACAGAATAGCCCCTTCTCACCAATTCGTTGAAAACAACATTTTCCAAAATCCTTCCTAACCAGTTATTGTTATTGTCAACCAATGCATGGTGGAATCCTTGGTCTGTCAAATAATATTTCTCTTCAGTTTTTAGTATTTTTTTGCCTAAAATATCCTGGCGCCTTACCCTTTTGCAGAATAGGGAGTCTTTAAGATAATCAGTGAAATTTGAGATAGTGTTGCGTGTTGTTGTTTTGTTTTCACTTTTCAGATAGTTTGTAATGCTTGTTTTGGAGAAGGTTTGTCCGGTGGAATTCATCAGGTAATGTGAAAAGCGTTTGAACAAGTCAATTTCATTTATGGTGTATCTTGAAAGAATATCATGAACAATTATTGAATCATATATGTCTTGAAGAGCATTGACTTTTGTATCATCATCTCTTATCGGAAGCAATCCCGGCATCCCCCCAAATAACAGGTATTGATTAAACTGTTCTTTTACTGATTCATTGTTTAATTTCACATTGTCAATTTCTTGACGGTATTGCAATACCTCTTTAAATGAAAACGGATACAGATTGATTTTAATGTATCTGCCAGCAAGAAGGGTAGCCAGCTCGTTTGACAATAGTTTTGAATTGGATCCTGTAATGTAGATGTCACAGTCAAATGATGCCCTATATGAATTGATGGATGTTTCCCATGATTCCACCTGCTGAATTTCATCAAAAAGAAGGTATACTTTACCATCAAGATTTTTGGTTAAATTCAATACGGTTTCATCCAACTGTTCGGAAGTGAAAATATTTTTATATTCAACCAACTCAAAGGAGATATAGATTATGTTTTCTTTATTGATTCCCTGATTTTGAAGCTCTTCCATGATGCTTTTTAGCAAAGATGTCTTTCCACACCTGCGCAGTCCCACAATTACTTTTATGAAATCTGTACCAATAATTTGGCGAATCTGGTCTAAATACATTTCCCTTTTAATCATCTGTTCCACCTTGAATGATATTTCTATATGAATATTATATTACTTCAGTATATAATGCTTTCTATAGAAAGCATTGTTAATTTTTTAATAAAGAATGGTTTCTATATAAATCATTATTGTAAAAATTATTTAATAATGCATTGGATAAAAATCACGATATTCCAATAAATAATATATCTTAAAAAAATATTAAAAATTTTGGAAGTGCGACTTTACACAAAAACACACAAACACAAAAAAATTACCCAATTTAACAAAAAATTGTATATAAAAAAAATGAATCTAAAAAAGAAAAAAGAAACAAGGAAATCTATACGATTCCTTGTGCGTTCATAGCGTCAACTACTTTCTTGAATCCTGCAATGTTTGCTCCTGCGACATAGTTTTTGTCCATGCCGTATTCTTCAGCAGCAGCTGCAGCATTTTCAAAGATGTTTTCCATAATGGTTTGGAGTCTGCCGTCAACTTCTTCGAAAGTCCAGGATAATCTTTCTGAGTTTTGTGACATTTCTAGTGCGGAAGTTGCTACTCCACCAGCGTTGGAAGCTTTACCTGGTGCGAATAATACACCGTTTTCCTGTAAGTATTCAGTTGCTTCAATAGTGGTTGGCATGTTTGCTCCTTCAGCAACAGCTAAAACACCGTTTTCAACTAAGATTTTAGCATCTTCTAATTGCAATTCGTTTTGGGTTGCACATGGTAATGCGATGTCACATTTGATGGTCCATACACCTTTGCCTTCGTGGTATTCAGCGGAAGGTCTTGCTTCAGCATAAGCGGTTAATCTTTCACGTCTTACTTCTTTTACTTCTTTTAATAACTCTACGTCGATTCCTTCTGGGTCGTAAATCCATCCGGTTGAATCGGAACAGGTTACTGGGTTACCGCCTAATTGTTGTGCTTTTTGGATAGCGTAGGTAGCTACGTTACCTGCACCTGATACGACAATGGTTTTTCCTTTGATGTCGATATCATTTGCTTTTAACATTGCGTTTGTGAAGTATAATAATCCGTATCCGGTTGCTTCGGTTCTTGCAAGAGATCCTCCAAAGGATAATCCTTTACCAGTTAATACACCTTCGTATAATCCTCTGATTCTTTTGTATTGGCCGAATAAGAAACCGATTTCTCGGCCACCTACTCCGATATCCCCTGCAGGAACATCAGTGTCAGCTCCGATGTATTTGCATAATTCAGTCATGAAACTTTGACAGAATGCCATGATTTCCCTGTCAGATTTTCCTTTAGGATCGAAGTCTGATCCACCTTTACCTCCACCGATTGGAAGTCCGGTTAATGAGTTTTTGAAGATTTGTTCAAATCCTAAGAACTTGATGATTCCGAGGTTTACGGATGGGTGGAAACGTAATCCGCCTTTGTAAGGTCCGATTGCTGAGTTGAACTGTACACGGTAACCGGTGTTCACTTGCACTTGGCCGTTGTCGTCAATCCATGGTACACGGAATTTGATTTGTCTTTCTGGATTTACCAATCTTTCGAGAAGAGCGTTTTTCCTGTATTCTTCTTCGTTTTCTTCAATCACTACCCTTAGAGATTCCATTACTTCGCGTACTGCTTGGTGGAATTCAGGTTCTGAAGGGTTTTGTTCTATTATAGTTTCAATTACTTCATCTACGTATGACAAAATTATTCCTCCAAATCGAAATTTGAATAAGTTTTATATTGTACATTGAAAGTTTTAACAATACAGTTAATTATATGCCACTTCTAGTATTTAAATATTTTTCAATTTTTAAGATAAATATATTAATATTATTCATAAAAATTAAGATATACATTATACAAATTATACAAAAATATAAAAAAAGTGTTTAATTTTATAAATGTTTCAATGTATTAATCTACAAATAGCAACAAAAATTATCAAATCATAAACAAATGTCGGAAAGTATCTTCCAGCAAAACCTTGGCGGTGGAAAAACCCGACAGAAATTAAATAAAAAAAATAAGTGAAAATAGCTTAAAAGCTATTTAAATTAATATTCAACGTAATATCTGAGTATTGCACCGATTCCACCGAATGCACGGAACAGCTGCATACCCTCTTCAGTTTCAGTGGAAATAAACTCAACATCAGTGTTCATTTCCTCTGCCTTTTCCACAAACTCCTCGGCCAAATCCATTGAGGATTCCTCTTTTAAAACTTCATTACAGTTAGGACATCTTTCCTCAAGGTTATCAGCTTCGGCCTGTGTTTTGACTGTGATTTCCTTTTGAGTTCCGCAGCTAGGACATGTGAATGTCTTGCGCATGCTGGTCAGATCCTCGGATAAAAGCAACACGTCAACAGCACCTATGGTCAGGTTGTTTCTAACCTCATCCTCCCCATAGGAGTAAAGACCCTTATCCTTTCTCAATTCATGGATGAACCTTTGAACAAGTTTCTTTTCCTGCATAACATCAAGATTTGCCAAATCATCTGCGGATTTTGCGATAACCTCACGAATGCCCTCTTCACCAGTGTAGGAAGTGTCGACGACAGACATGACCTTATCCTTTAATTCATATTGGAGGTAATCCCCTTCATAGAAATCCTTTTTGGTGAAACCAGGCCCTCCAATGATGATTCCTTTCAAATCATCCTTGAGTGGGAGGAATGCCTCATTCATATGGTCCCCAATACGTTTCAGGAACTGGTGAGCAAGATCCTCAATGACACGGTCAAACCTCCTTTGTGACTGACCCCCTGCCTTGTGCTTTCCAGGAACACCACTGGTCAGGTGACCGAGAATGTTTTCCTTTTTACCTTTCAATGTAGCATAGGTGGCCTCATTTCTGTCAATAACGGCAACGCCGTAGACATCATGCTCCTCAATCATGTATTCCAAAGGCTCCAGGAAGAACTCATTGTTACACTTATACCAATAGGTTGTAACCGGTTCAGGTGGCTCTATGATATATTTCTCCATCTTTTCGGTACCAGGACCGCCCTTAGGAATCATACCTACAAATAAAACCAAACCTGTTTCAGGAGGTTGCCTGTATAACTTGATGCTTTCCAATATTACCGCAATTGCAGACTGTACATTTTTTCTTGTTTGTTTACTCTTGATGTTAGCACTCTGACCCATTTCGTCTCTCATGTGCTTACCGACATCACTCAACTGTTTGTTTGGTGGAATGTAAACGGAAACAAGCTCAGTACCTCTGCCTCTCTTATTTGCTAATTCTTTTAATGTCTTTTTAAATTCATATAATTCTTTTGATGATACTCCAGCCATGTTATCCCATAAAAATTAAATTAATATAATAGATATAATTATATAAATACAAATATAAATAATTAATGAAAAAACACCAAAAAATCAATAATCTTATGTGAATTTTATGAAATGGAAAATTGGCAATGTCAAAATAGACAATCAGGTGGCACTTGCACCGATGGCAGGAATATGCGATTCGGCATTCAGAAGGATTGCAAAGTCCATGGGCTGCGGTTTGCTGTCGACCGAAATGGTATCTGACAAGGCATTGATGTATAACAACTGGAAAACCCAGTCAATGCTTTACATGACAGACTCAGAAAGGCCAATTTCCCAACAGATATTCGGATCAGGAGCCGAATCCTTCAAGATAGCTGCCGCATACATTGAAGAGAACATGAAACCCGACATAATCGACATAAACATGGGATGTCCCGTCACCAAGGTAGCAGTCAAGGCCCAAGCAGGAAGCGCACTTCTAAAGGACCCTGATAAAATCAGGGACATCATCAGTGCGGTCGTCGATACTGTGGACCTTCCCGTGACCGCCAAAATCAGAAGCGGATGGAACAATAAATGCATCAATGCGGTCGAAATAGCCAAAATTGTGGATGATTGCGGTGCTTCAGCAATTACCGTCCATCCCCGCACACGCGAGGAGCGCTACGGCATCAGGGCAAACTGGTCCATCATCAAAAAGGTCAAGGAAAACGTTTCAATACCCGTAATTGGAAACGGGGACATATTCACATGCTACGATGCAAAAAGAATGATTGATGAAACCGGCTGTGATGCGATAATGATTGGCAGGGGAGTCCTGGGCAACCCTTGGCTAATTAAACAATGCATCGAATACCTGGATGAGGGAATCGAACCTGAGAGGGTCACGTTGGAAGAAAGGATTGAAATGATAAAAAGACATGCAGAGCTATTGAGCGACATAAGGCCTGAAAAGGTTGCAATGCATAAGATGAGAACCCATGCCGCATATTACCTGAAAGGGCGCTACCGAAGCGCTGAAATAAAGCCAAGACTGTTTAAGATGAATACGAAAGAGGAACTCTTTGACTTGCTTGACGAATATGTCGAGTTAGTGGCCTATTAACTCATATAGGTTTATCAAGCAATTCGCTGCCAAATTTTTCATACAGTTCCAAATCAGCACTTGAAATGGTGTTTATCTCCATCAGGTCCATTCCAGTAATCTCCATCACTTCACGAGCCATATGAACATAAGTGTCAGGGTAGTCATTGTAACCGAATATGTGCCATATGACATCATTTTCAAAGACCATCTCCAGGTACCAGTCATATCCCTCCAAGTCATCGGGATCACGAGTCCTGGACTTATTGTGGTATTCGTCAAAAATCCACGTGTAAACATGATACTTTTCAAGCAATTCCAAAATTAAGCTTTTATCATTAGCAGTCAAGTCCTTCTCGACATATCCGTCAATCTTATTTTTCTCAAAATTAATAATCAACCGTGGATTCGGAAGCTCATAGGGATATGTGCGGTAATGTCCGAATTCAATTGCCTTGATTGCTAACCTGTCAGGGCCATAAACGCCGTCACGCCTGATGTCATAGTACAGAGGAGTTGCCAATTGCCTTTGGTAATTCAGGTGAAGCACATCAAAACCGAAGAGATTGCTTAAAATCTCCCCAAATCGAATCCAGTTAAGCGGATAATTGTTTTTAAATGCATACTCCTCAAAATTATCTGTGGAATAGATTATGACCTGGCAGGAATAGACCAGCTCAAGCTTTTCAAAATAGGAGAACTCTTCTGATTGAAAACCCTCAAAAAGGTTCAATTCATTGAAATCATGGATAAAATCATCAATTTGCTCATCAGTCAGTCTATGGATTTTGCTTGTCATCCTGCGCCTTAAATCGACAAGTATGCCAACCCATGAATCATCACAAATCGGATTTTCCTTAACGAATTTGTCGCCACTGCCACGCTCTGAAATTTTATAATAGGCATTCCTGTTCACCAAATCAATTGTGAAACACTCATAATGGCGATTTAACCGCTTGAAATTAAACCTTTGTGTGATTTCAATTTTTTCAATCATGATATCCTCAATCTAATTATATCATCTAAGTTTAATATAACTATCCAAAACAATACATTTATTAATTATTATTGGTTAATTAATTAACTAAGTGATAGTATGATTAGAAGATGTCCTCAATGCGGAACAACAAGCGATGACATGTATGGATTTTGTATAAAGTGCGGACACGAATTTCCAAAAATCCCCACTGATTCAAGCATATGTCCACTATGCCAGTATCCAAACCCGGATGAAGCGGATTACTGCGTGAAATGTGGAACCCCCCTTGTCTTCAAAAAACAATTTGAAGGAGACCCAAACAGCTCCCTAAATCCGATTGTGATAAAAAAAGAAGTCATCAGGGATGCTCAGCAATACAAATCCAACAGAACCAGCAGACTGTTGATAGTCTTCGGATACATCTTCTCAATTCTTGGAGGAATCCTCGGATTGATCATTGCAATTTACCTATCCACCAGAAAGGATCCGGTTGCCCGAAAGCACGGACACATACAATTGGCAATATTCGGATTCTACATTGCGTTGATTGTGATTTTATTTGCAACAGGACACATGCCTGCAGATGCCATATCACAGTATCAGCAAATGCTAGGGGGAAACTTTACCTCCATTTAATGGAATGTACATTATTATAGCCCCATCACCGTTCTCGTAGTATCCCGGAACCACACGGTCTATCTTAAAATTAAATGTCTTGTAAAACTCAACTGCACCAGTGTTGTTTTCGTTCACTTCCAGATATATTGCACGGATATTCAAAAGGGACAGGATTGAAATCGCCTTTACCAACAATTGCGTTCCGGCGCCCAAACGGCGATAGTTCTTATCGACGGCTATCGATATGATGTGACCCTGATCCTCGTATTTAATCCAAAAAATGACATAACCGATGACATAGCCATCTTCTTCTGCCACCAGAAAACCCACACCCATCTCATATAGCTGTTGAACCATTTCTATCCCATAAGATTGGTTAAAGGACATGCTTTCTATTTCAAAAACTCTTTTTAAATCGTTTGGTGTGAATTTTCTAACAATCATGCTAAACTAAAATTTAAAAAACAATGTATTTAATATTTTGGATACTAATATTAATTAAGGGATTGAAAATGTGGAATGATTTTGCACAATACATAATGAATGAAGTCGGAGATGAACCCGTCACAATAGCCGAAATCGCCGTTGGAAAATTTGATAGGATAGCGGATGAATTGTCAAAAAAGGACAATATCACCCTTATCAAGACAGACATCTCCCCAAAGGATTCCACTGTAATCATGGACGACATAACAAATCCAAATTTAAAATTATATGAAAATGTGGACCTCATATATTCAATAAGACCGCCAAGTGAATTGCAACCCCATTTAGTCAATCTGGCTTGCGAAATCGACTCGCAACTCATCATCAAGCCCCTCACAAACGAGGACTTGAACACCGGCAAGGTCAAAATGAAGCTGAAAAATTTCAACAGGGCAAGTTTCTACATTCTAAAGTGATACGATGAAAGGCAACGATAACTCCATTCAAACGGGCCTGACCACAGAAGAGGTCATTGAAAGACAGAAGAAATACGGTTTGAACAAGCTTGACGAGAAAAAGGCAACCCCCCTGATAATACTCTTTTTAAGTCAGTTTGTCGACATTCTGCTTGGCCTGCTCATAGTGGCTGCCATTGCTGCATATGCTATTGGGGACATTATCGACGCTGGAGTCATTCTTCTTGCAGTCCTATTGAATGTCATAATGGGATTCATACAGGAATATCGCTCACAGAAGGCAATGGAAAGCCTCAAGGATTTGATTGTGAAAACTGCAGTCGTCAAGCGGAACAATGAAATCCACGAGATAAACTCAGAGGAGCTTACCGTTGGAGACATCGTCATTCTGGAAGAGGGAGGCAAGGTGCCTGCCGACTTGATACTGATTGAAGCCAATGATCTGAGCTTTGACGAATCATCAATGACAGGAGAATCAGAGGCAATCCACAAGAGCGTTGACGATGAGGTCTACATGGATTCAAACATCCTTTCCGGAAACGGAATGGGAATAGTCAAGAACATCGGGATGAAAACAAAAATCGGCGAAATCGCACAGATCGTTCAGGAGGATGATGAGGAAACCCCGCTCAAGACAAAGGTGGGAAATCTTGGAAAGACACTGTCAATCATTGCAATCATTGTCTGTATTGCAGTGTTCATTTTGGAGCTCTTTAAGGGCGTTCCGCTTGTAGAGACATTCATGACTGCCGTTTCACTTGCTGTTGCAGCCATTCCTGAAGGATTGCCTGCGGTCCTGACATTGACATTGGCGCTTGGAATGTCACAAATGGCCAAATCCGATGCGATTGTCAGAAAACTCCTGTCTGTTGAAACCTTGGGGTCCTGTACCATAATCTGCAGTGACAAGACAGGCACACTTACCGAAAACAGGATGACCGTTGTTGACTCATACTTCACAAATGAGGAGAAAACCCTAAAGATAGGAAAACTCTGTAACAATGCAATCATCGCCAACGAAGAGGTTATAGGAAACCAGACCGATGGAGCAATCTTAAAATACTGCAGGGACGTTGAAATCGAGCTTGAGAGGATTGATGAAATTCCTCTTGACAGTAATCGTAAAATGATGACCACTACACATATCCTAAACGATAAAGACAATATTGTTTTAACAAAAGGTGCTCCAGAAATAATTCTAGGCAAATGCAAATACATAGATAATAATGGAAATATCGAAATAATTAACGATGAATTCAAGGAAATCATAAGTAAAAAAATTGATGAAATGAGCGACAAGGCTCTGAGAGTAATCGGGTTTGCATACAAAATCGAAGATGACGCACCTCTTGAAGAGGGACTGGCATTTACAGGATTGCTCGGATTGATAGACCCTCCTAAAAAGGATGCCAAAAATGCCGTGGATGCATGTAAAAAAGCTGGAATACAGGTAAAAATGATTACCGGAGACTACAAGAAAACAGCATGCGCAATAGCTAAGGAATTGGGAATCCTGACAGACGGCATGGTCATAACCGGTGAAGAGCTTGAAAGCATGACCCTGGAGGAGTACCATAAGATTGCAAACGACATTCAAGTTTATGCCCGTGTGAAACCGGCACAGAAAATGATGATCGTTGAGGCCCTTAAGGATACAGGAAACATAGTTGCAATGACCGGAGACGGCGTCAATGATGCCCCTGCACTCAAAAAGGCATCAATCGGTGTTGCTATGGGTGACGGAACAGATGTTGCCAAGGAATCCGCAGACATGGTCGTGCAGAACAATGATTTTACAACAATCGTCAAGGCCATTAAAGAGGGACGTAAGATTTATGACAACATCAAGAGATTCGTCAAGTTCCAGGTATCCACCAATGTGGGTGCAATACTTACCATTGTTGGAAGCTCATTATTGTCCCTACCGTTACCGTTCAACCCGGTGCAGCTTCTATGGCTGAACATAGTGATGGATGGACCTCCTGCCCAGACATTGGGTGTTGAAGGCGCCGAAAGGGATTTGATGGAGCGTCCTCCAGAAACAGGAGACATCCTGACAAGAAAAACATTGGCTGAAATCCTGATTTCAGGAATTGTGATGGCAATAGGAACAATAGCCGTGTTCGCCTATGAGTTCAGCATCAATGCCACAGAGCAAAAGGCCATGACAGTCGCATTTACCCTGTTCGTAATGTATCAGCTCTTCAACGCATACAACAGAAAGGCCGATTCTGACGCATCAAGCAAATACCTATACCTGGCAATTGTCCTTTCATTCGTGCTTCAGGTGCTGATCATATACATTCCGCAACTGCAACTCATATTCAGAACAACCTCACTTAATCTGATGGAATGGGTGATGATTATAATCGTTGCTTTAACAATAGTTGTTGCAGATAAACTGATGACCAGAGTGATAAAATGAAAGTATTCCTGCTCGGCGGAACCAAAGATTCCATAAACATAATACAGCACATCAAGGAAAATTATGATTATTACATTTTAACAACCACCACCACAGAATATGGTGGAAAACTGGCCAAGGAAGGGGGAAGTGACGATACAATAACCAGACCATTGCTGAAGGACGAAATAAGGGAAATCCTCATCAATGAAGACTTCGACCTATTGATTGACGCCACACATCCATTCGCAGAACACATCACCCAGACAAGCGCAAGCCTTGCCAGGGAACTGGGCATGCCATATATCCGCTTTGAAAGGCCAACAACAAACCTTGAAGGCATAGACACCTCAAACATACATTACGTGAAATCATTTGATAATGCGGGAAAGCTGATAGCCGATGAGTTCAACGAGGGAAACATCCTTCACTTTGCAGGCGCAAACACCATGGCAGACATCCTGAATCACGTTTCAGTGGACAGGTTCTACCCAAGGATCCTGAAGGTTGAAAGCTCCATCAGGAAATGTGAATCACTGAACGTCGACCCAGACCACATCATACCAATGACTGGCGCCGCAACGGTTGAGGAGAACCTTGAGCTGATTGAAAAATACGATGCGAGCGTGATGATTACCAAGGAAAGCGGCGAAGTCGGCGGAGTCATAGAAAAGATCCATGCGGCAAACGAAAGGAATGTCGCAATCGTGATGATTCAAAGACCAAAAATAGATGAATTAAATAAAAATGATATAGTATCTAATCTCGATGAATTAGATATCAAATTAAAAAACTTTTTTTAAAAAATAGATAGTATAAAAACGCCGAGACTGGGATTTGAACCCAGGCGAGGATGACCTCACAGGATTTCAAGTCCTGCGCCTTACCAGACTAGACTATCTCGGCATATGAAAAGGAATATTTAGAAAGGAATCTAAATATTTATCCTTTAAGTTCAATTTCAATACTTACATTATCAGGAACATTGACTTTCATGACTTGTCTCATTGCACGTTCATCAGCTCCAATACCGATTAAACGTTTGTGAATCCTGAGTTCCCATTTTTCCCAAGAAGCTTTACCTTCTCCATCTGGAGATTTTCTTGTTGGTACAACTAATTTTTTAGTTGGTAATGGAATAGGACCAGATAAGTCAACACCAGTTCTTTCAGCAATTTTTTTAAGTTGATCACATACGTATGCTAATTTTTCTGGGTCAGTTCCAGTAAGTTTAATTCTTGCTTGATTCATGTATTATCCTCCAAAAAAAACAAAATAAAAGAAAGTAATAAATTACTTTCCCATTAATTGTTTAGAAACTTATTCTGCTGAGGTAACTTTAAGACATAAACCTGCAGCAACAGTTTGACCCATATCTCTGATAGCGAATCTTCCCATAGGAGGTATTTTTTGAGCTTCTTCCATAACCATTGGTTTAGTAGGTTTGATTTGGACGATAGCTGCATCACCAGTTTTGAGGAAGTCAGGGGTTCCTTCTTGAGGTTGACCGGTAGCAGGGTCAAGTTTGGAAGTTAATTCTAAGAAAGTACATGCAGTTTGTGAAGTGTGACAGTGGAATACAGGAGTGTATCCAATGGTGATTACACCAGGGTGTTGTAATACAACAACTTGTGCAGTAAATTCTTTAGCTACAGTAGGAGCGTCATTAGTGTGTCCAGCTACGTCTCCTCTTCTGATATCGTTTTTACCTACACCTCTTACGTTGAATCCGATGTTGTCACCAGGTTCAGCAACTTCAAATTGTTCGTGGTGCATTTCAATAGATTTTACTTCACCAGTAGCTCCGTTAACATTTGAGGATGGTAAGAAGATAACGTTGTCACCTTTTTTCATGATACCGGTTTCAACTCTTCCTACAGGTACGGTTCCTACACCAGTAATGGAGTAAACGTCTTGAATAGGAATTCTTAATGGTAAGTCTACAGGTTTTTCAGGTGGAGTTAATTTGTCTAACTCTTCCATGAGTGTTCCGCCTTTGTACCAGGTCATGTTGTCACTTTTTTCTTTGATGTTGTCCCCTTCAAATGCAGAGAGAGGGATGAAAGGTACGTCAGCAGGGTTTCTACCAATAGATTTGAGTAAAACGCCAACTTCTTCTTTAACTTCGTTGAATCTGTCTTCAGCGTAATCAACCATATCCATTTTGTTGATAGCAATGATGATTTGTTTGATACCTAAAGTCATGGATAAGAACATGTGTTCTTTGGTTTGAGGCATTACACCATCTTTTGCATCTACTACTAATACAGCTGCGTCAGCTTGGGATGCACCAGTGATCATGTTTTTAACGAAGTCTCTGTGTCCTGGGCAGTCTACAACAGTGTAGTCGTATTTGTTGGTGGAGAATTTTTGGTGAGCTAAGTCGATAGTTACTCCTCTTTCCCTTTCTTCTCCTAATTTGTCCATAACAAATCTGAATTTGTTTTCACCGTCATCTAATTGTTGTTCAGCGATTGCACCAGCTTTTAATAATAAGTGTCCAACTAAAGTGGATTTTCCGTGGTCAACGTGTCCAATAAATGCTAAGTTAATATGTTCTTTTTCTTTTGCCATTATATAACCTCTTTGTAATATTAAAATACAATATCTATAAGCTTAAATGATAGCTTAAATTTATTATATATTTTTCAACATATAAATAGATAATGTTTTTTTCATGAATTTTTATAAAAATATAAAAAATTAAAAATTTAAATTTTAATTTTATAAATCTCCTAAGTAGTGGCTTGCAGGGAATGGTTCTGCGGATAAGCCTTTTCTTTGTCTGATTTCTCTTACGATTTGATTTTGCATCTCACGTGGGAGTGGTTCAAATCCTGCAATTTCAGTAGACCATAAACATCTACCTTCAGCAGCGGATCTGATGTCTCCAGCGAAACCGAACATTTCAGCTACAGGAACTTTGGATTCGATTCTTGCCATGTCTCCTTCTTGACCCATGTTTACGATTTGACCTCTTCTGTTTTGGATTTCACGAGTACATGCACCCATGTAATCATTTGGAGTGTCAATAACTACTTTTTGCATTGGTTCAAGTAATGCAGGTTCAGCAAGCATCATGGAACCTAAGATAGCGTTTCTGATAGCAGGCAATACTTGTGCAGGTCCTCTGTGAACTGCGTCTTCGTGAAGTTTTGCATCATGGAGTTTGAATTTTAATCCCATGGAGATTTCTTCACCTAAAGGACCGCTTTCTAAGGTAGCTTCAAATCCTTCAAGTAATAACTCTTTAACTTCATCCAAGTATTGAATACCACGAGTCATGTTAAGGAAAATGCTTCTGTTGTGAACAGCCCAAACTCTTCTAGCTTCTTCTTTATCTAAACCATGTTCCATAAAGTCAGCAGCTGCTTCTTTACCTTTTACTCTACCTTCTTTAATGTCTCCTTCTTGGATTGCATTGTAGAGTTCAGGTTCGATAGGTTCAACAGTGATATAGAATCTGTTGTGTTTGTTTGGAGATTTACCTTCAACTTGTGGAGATAATTGTCTTACGGTTTCCCTGTATACAACAATAGGTTCGGAAGTTGTGATGTCCACACCTTTCTCGTTGATTCTGTAACCGATAACTTCTAAGTGAAGTTCTCCCATACCGGAAACTAAGTGTTCACCGGTTTCTTCGTTAATATCGATTTTAACGGTAGGGTCTTCTTTACCGGTTTGTCTTAATACTTCAATCAATTTTGGTAAGTCTTTGGTGTTTTTAGCTTCTACAGCTACTGTAACTACAGGTTCTGAAATGTGTTCTAAACCTTCGAACTCTTTGATTTTGTGGTCAGGAGAACATAAGGTTTCACCAGCGATAGCTCCTTTTGCACCAGCAACATATACGATGTTACCTGCAGGAACTTTGTCAGTGTTAACTCTTTCAGGACCGAAGTACACACCTACTTGTTGTACTCTGGATTTTCCGTGAGAACCGACCATATAAACTTCTGTACCTTTTTCGATTGCTCCACCGTATACCCTACCGGTAGCGATTTCACCAGCGTGTTTGTCTACAGATACGTTGGTAACCATTACAGCTAAAGGTCCGTCAGGGGAGGTGTTGATCATACATTCACCAGCAGGAGAGTCGATGTCTCCATCCCAGATGTTAGGTACTCTGTATTCTTGAGCAACTTTAGGTGAAGGTAAGTGTTCTACTACCATACCTAATAATACATCGGATAAAGGTACTTTTTTAGCTAATTCTTTTTCATTTTCAGCATTACAGTAATCAATAATATCTTTAAAGTTGATTCCAGTTTCTTGCATGGTTGGAACGTTGATAGCCCAGTTGTGGTATGCTGAACCGAATGCTACACTACCGTCAGTGAAGTCTAATTTCCATTCTTCTTTTTTGTCTTCAGGAGCCATGTTTCTGATTAACTTGTTAGCTTCCATGAAGATTTTCAAGAATCTGTTTTGTAACTCTTCAGGTTCTAATTTTAACTCGTTGATTAATCTGTCAACTTTGTTAATGAATAAAACTGGTTTTACGTTTTCTTTTAATGCTTGTCTGAATACAGTTTCAGTTTGAGGCATAATACCTTCTACAGCACATACTACAACTACTGCACCGTCTACAGCTCTCATAGCACGAGTTACGTCCCCACCGAAGTCAACGTGACCTGGAGTATCGATTAAGTTAATTAAGTATTCTTTCTCTTTGTAATCGTGAACCATAGATACGTTAGCTGCGTCAATAGTAATACCACGAGCTTGTTCTTGTTCGTCAAAATCCAAGAATCTTTGGTCTCCAGCAAGTTCTTCGGAAATCATTCCAGCACCTGCTAAGAGATTATCAGATAAAGTGGTTTTACCGTGATCGATGTGAGCACAGATACCAATATTTCTGATTTGTTCAGGTTCGTACATCAATTCTTTGATTTTTGCAATCATTTTGTCTCTTCTACTCAAAGTAACCACCTAAATAAATATTATATGATTAGTGTGCTGCTTTAGCAACTCTTTCTTTCTCTTCAGCTTTTTGTAAAGCAAAACTTCTTGAATCTTCTTCAGATGCAAGAATCAATTCATCAGCTAAACATTCAGCAACAGATTTTCTGTTTTTGAATGAAGATTGTAAAGTACCTCTGGTTAAGAAACCTAATGAAAGGTCAACCCTTCTTTGTGGAGAAATGTCCACAGCAACTTGGTAACCGATACCACCGTATTTGATACGGGTGGTTTCTTCACGAGGTGCAGTGTTTTCAACTGCAGTAACTAAAACTTGAACTGGATTCTTTTTAGTCCTTTTGTTAATAATTTCTAAAGCATCTTTAACAATGTTGTAAGCTTTGTTTTTCTTACCTGAGTTGAGATGGGTTCTCATGATTTTGTTCATTAATCTTTCAACAATTGATACTTTAGATTTTGCGAATTGTCTTTTTACATGTCTACCAGAAGTATGTGGAACTAAAGTTTCGTCTAAGCAGATATATTTGACTAAACCTAAGTCCTCAACTTTTACTTCATCGAGATCCCATTTATCGAATAATTTACTCATAAATATAACTCCTTATCTTACAGGTTTTTCAATTTTTCCACTTACCATTTCTGATAAAGCTACGTTATTCACTTTGGAAACTTTCCAACGAACCCCTGGAATATCTCCCATGGATCTTCCGGATGGTCCACCGATTCCTTCAATCATTACTTCATCGTGCTCATCGATAAAACCAATAGCTCCGTCACCTGGTGCGAAAGCAGTTAATTGTTTACCGTTTTTAATCAATTGAACACGTACACATTTACGAATAGCAGAGTTAGGTTGCTTTGCTTCTATCCCTACTTTTTCGATTACAATTCCTCTTGCTTGAGGAGCTCCTTCTAAAGGATCAGCTTTAACATCTAATCTTAAAGCTCTTCTTTTGTAATCTACATCTTTCCACTTAAAATTTTGTCTATTCTTTTTAAGTTTTTTTGCAGCAAAAAGTCCTGGCATATTTTCTTCCTCGAATTTTTTGTTAAAACGCATATCTTAAAATCCACCGCTGCGATTTATACCATTTGCATAGTACAATCTAAATTTTAAGATATAAATCAGTATAAATAATATAATCAGATAACTGAGTTATCTAAGAGAAGATATCTTGAAATAAGATTAAACAATGACAAAAAGCACACATAGTCATGTTGTAAAAAAGTACAGATATCTTATGTTAAATATATATACATACCCCTTTATAAAGGTATTTATTTTTACTAGTAAAATTAAAATAAAAAAAGTTTTTTAAAAAAAACAAATGAAAAAATTAAAATAGCCCGAAAGCTATTTTAAAATAATATTATCAATATTATGCTGTCTATCGACTAATAGTTTAGCTCTTTCAATATTGATTCCACTTTTACCGATAGCGATACGTTTATTGGTATTATCTGCTGTAACAATAGCTATTTTCTCGCCTGATTGCTTTTGAGAAATTTTAACAGATTGTAACGTTGCGGGAGATAGGCAATTCTTAATGAATTGAATCGGATCTTCATCTAATTCAATGATTTCAACGCCCTTATCCACTGCCCTTTGAACTTTAGATACAGAACTTCCACCTTTACCGATAGCGAGTCCCATATCCCCATTCTTAACAACGAATGTTACTTTACCATGTTCATCATCGATAATGCAATCCTTAACCATTGCTCCAGTCATATTTTCGAAAAGAGCTATGTATCTAATTTCATTTGCACTAAATTTAATAGACACTTAAATCTACCTCAAATCGTCTAATATTGTAGAATCTCCTGGATCGTTTACGATTAATGTAGCAACAGTGAAAGGTTTACCACAAACAGAACCCAAATCTACACTAGTTCCATCATATACAACGTATGGAATTTCGGAAAGATTTGCATAATATTCAACATCTTCAAGAATTTCTTTAGGAGCGTTAGCAGCAACAACTGCAAGTTGTCCTTTTCCTAATTTTAAAGATTGAATTGATTTTTCAGAGCCTAATGTCACATCACCAGTGTCAACAGCAACCCTGATTCCTCTATCTACGTCCATCATCTAGCCTCCTATTCATTTTTATAATCCATTTTGACACCGACTGAACCGGTACCAAGAGGTATTGGTTGTCCAATAATAATATTTTCGATGATACCTGTTAAATCATCCACTTCACCGCGAATACTTGCGTTAAGTAAATGTTTACCGGTTTCTTCAAAAGCTGCACGAGCTAATACACTTGATTTTTCACCACTGATACCGTGTCTTCCAATGGACTTGACATGTCCTTCGGAGGTCATAATATCAGCAACTAACATGATATGTCTTACATCAACACTAAGACCTTGTTCAGAAAGGGTTTTTTGAGCCTCATCAATAATAGCCTGACGAGCCGCTTCAATACCTAAAACCTCACCGATTTCATGAATGTTGTTAGTGGTGGTTCTCACATGGTCGATACCGTCCATATCGAGGATTTCCTTGAGGTTTGAACCTTCAGTGTGGATAATCCATTCCCTATCATCCTTACGGATAATAACTTTACCGATACCTTTTATACCACTGATTTGTAAATCACGAACCTTGTCCGCCAATAGACGGAGTTCACGAATTTCAAACTTAGATTCTGATTTGTCGGATTTAGCAGAGGAAATTGTAATTTCATCGCCATTGATAACAGCCTTTTTGAAAGCCTTTCCAATAGCTGCATCAATTTCATCCCTATCGAGTCTTTTCTCTTCAATTTTCTTAGAATCTAAAACCGCCTCAACTTCCATGGTACCATAGTTTAAATTGAAATCCTTGAGGATATCATTTACGGTACTCTTACCGATTTGGTTAGCTAAGGTTCTAACAAATTCTTCATCGTTGCGTCTTTCTTCATCAAAATAAATGTCCATTGTTGGAGTAGCAATATCTTTTCTTGCGTCAACGATCTCAATAAGTCTTGGAAGACCTAATGTTACGTTTAACTCAGTTACCCCTGCATAGTGAAAAGTACGCATGGTCATCTGAGTACCTGGTTCACCTACAGATTGTGCAGCCACTGTTCCAACAGCCTCGCCAGCTTCAACGTGAGCTCGGTCATAGGCCTGTTTAAGTTTCCTGATAAGTTTTTCTAATTCATCATCAGTCAAGTCGTTTTTGACATAAGCTTTTGATAAATCACTGATATAACTATCTGGAAAATCGATATTCTGATTTTCTTCCTCATTGAGTTGAGCAATAGTTTCTCTTACTTTAGTTTCAATTTCATCCATAGTTACACCTACTTACCTTCCATTCTTATTTCGTCAATAAGTTTGTTTAGATCTGCTGGTTTACCAAAGTCAGATTTTGCAGGATCTACTCCATCTTCTCCAAACATAGTTTGGATAACATTACCTTGGTTGTCAGTAACAAGTCCGGATGGTTTAACTTGCAAGTCTTGTAATGCGTTTACGAGTCTTCTCTGCATGTAACCGGATTGAGCTGTACGAATCGCTGTATCTACAAGACCTTCCCTTCCTCCCATAGCGTGGAAGAAGAATTCAATTGGGTCAAGACCTGATTTGTAACTTGAGTGCACAAATCCTTTCGCTTTAGCCCCTAACTCACCTTTCTTGAAGTGAGGTAATGTACGGTTCAGGTATCCCCTTTCGATACGTCCACCCCTAACCGCTTGTTGTCCTACACAAGCAGTAATCTGGGTAAGGTTCAACATGGATGCCCTTGCACCGGTACGTGCCATTACTACAGAGTGGTTTTCAACTGCCATTACATGGTCATATGGGTCATCATCGGATTGTTTACCCATGGTAAGGTAGTTTTCCGCAATGCTACCGGACATGTCCCTAGCTTCCCCAAGAACTTGCATGATTTTCATCTCTAAAGTCTCTTCTAAACTTCTACCAGGTAAAGCTTGGAGATATCCTTCCTCATATGCCTCTACAAGTTTATCTACTTCATCCATCTTTTTATCCAAGTGCTCGTTAATACGGTCTTGAGCTTCTTCAGGAATTTCCTCATCGTTTAATGATGTGGTGATTCCTGTTTTCATGATTCCACAGATAGCTAAATCAGTGGAACGGTCTAAGAACTCTTTAGCCCTTCCAGGACCATATTCCTTAACGATTTTATCCAAGATTTTACCTGAGAATGAACCGTAAGCGGATTCATCTATTACACCTTGCACGAGAATACCGTCCTTGATTACAACAGTAGCGTCTTCAGCAGGGTATACTACAGGACATTTGGAAATTTCGGCACTGTAGGATAAGTTTAAGTCATTAGGTAATAATAAAGAGAACAATTCCTTACCAGTCCACATATCTCCCTCATCCTTGAAGATGTATGACTCTTCACCGAATTCAGGGTCGTCTTTCAATACCCATTGTCCTCCTTTGAAGGTTGGGAGTTTCAAGTGTGATTTTCTGATAATTTGTAATGCTTGTTCTTCTGTGAATTCGACACCGTCACGGGTCAGGAGGTATGCTCCACTAATGTGGTCGTGAATAGCACCGATAATAGGTCCTCCGAACCTTGGAGACAAGATGTGTTCCTGTACACGCATCAATGATTTTGCTTCAGCACGGGATTCGTCAGTTTGGAATACGTGCATGTTCATTTCGTCCCCATCGAAGTCTGCGTTGTATGGAGGACATACACAAAGGTTTAATCTGAAAGTCTTGTAAGGTAAGACTCTTACTTCGTGTGCCATCATACTCATTCTGTGCAGTGAAGGTTGACGATTGAATAAAACCATATCTCCATCTTTCAAGTGTCTTTCAATGATAAATCCTGGTTCCAATTGTTCAAGAATCAATTCCTTGGTTTCTTCATTACGTACTCTGATTTTTCTTCCGTCGTTTCTGATTACGTAGTTTGCACCAGGATGTATGTCAGGACCGTTTTGGATGTATTTGACCATTTCATCCATGTTCCATTCGTTAACATATACAGGCACGGTAACTTCTTTTGCAATCATTTCAGGTACACCGACCTCGTTAATACTAATGTTTGGGTCAGGTGAGATTACTGTACGTGCGGAGAAGTTTACACGTTTACCGGATAGGTTGGAACGGAAACGTCCTTCTTTACCTTTTAACCTTTGGGTTAAGGTTTTAAGTGGTCTACCAGACCTGTGTCTTGCAGGTGGCACTCCACTTGCTTCATTATCAAAGTAAGTTGTAACGTGATATTGTAATAATTCCCATAAGTCCTCAACGATTAGTTGTGGAGCTCCAGCTTCCATGTTTTCAAGTAAACGTTGGTTGATACGGAGAATGTCTACAAGTTTGTGAGTTAAGTCGTCTTCTGATCTCTCACCAGTATCAAAAGTGATTGAAGGTCTTACAGTTACTGGAGGAACAGGAAGAACAGTCAATACTAACCATTCAGGTCTAGCTACTTCAGGGTTAACACCTAAGATTAATGAATCCTCATCACTGATTCTTTCAAGCCTTTCACGCACTTCGGAAGCAGTCAACTTGTAATCACCCTGACGGATAGTTACAGGCTTGTCTAAAATAATAGCTTCTTGAGGTGCACCACAGTGAGGACAACAGTGTTTAGGGTCAACTTCCTCATCATCTTCAGGTAATTTTTTGGTTTCGATTTTTGCAATCCTATAAACCTCTTTCAAGATTGCATTTAAACTTTCCCTGTTATCCATTGCGTCATTGATTTTTTGGGTGTATTCCTCGATTTGGCTGTCGTTTAAAAGGATACGACCGCACTCGTTACAGGTTGAACGTAAAATCTTGTGAATGACATCACCAAAACCAATGTGAATAACCGGTCTTGCAAGTTCAATACTACCGAAATGGCCTTGACAATCCCCACCTCTGAAACCGCAAGTTCTGCAAACTAAACTTGGGTCGATAACACCTAAACGAGGATCCATTAGACCTTTTTCAATAGGGAAACCATCATCTTCATAGGTATCTGGAGTTTCAACAGTAACAACAGACATGTCACGAATGTTTTCAGGAGACATTAGCCCGAAGTTGATTCTTTCTATCTTTTTTATAAATCCTTTCAATGTATTGGCTCCTTTATAACTGTAATTATGCTTTATCTCCTAATTTTAGTTTAGGGAAAATACATAAACTCTTAAGTTCGTCTAACAATAATTTAAATGCGTATGAAATTTCAACTGGATATGTTTCCACATCTCCACAGATAGGGCAGTATTTCTTATTTCTATTCTTATCGAATACTGCTAACATTCCACAGTTGTCACAAACAATTGCTTCATATTTATCTGATTCATCAAGAAGTCTTTCTTTTAAGGTTAATGCTGCACCGTGTGCAATGAGGCAGTCTCTTTCCATTTCTCCGAATCTTAAACCACCTTCACGTGCCCTACCTTCTGTAGGTTGACGTGTGAGCACTTGTACAGGACCTCTTGAACGAGCGTAAACCTTATCAGTTGTCATGTGATGTAATTTTTGATAGTATGCAACACCGACGAAAATCTCTGCATCGATTCTTTCACCGGTCACACCACTGTATAATGATTCGCATCCTGCGGATTCAAATCCATTGTCGATGAGTTGCTGTTTGATTTCATCTTCAAGTGTCTGGTTGAATGGAGTTGCGTCAACACGTTGACCTTCAAGACAACCTGCTTTACCTGCAACCATCTCTAACACCTGACCAATGGACATCCTGGACGGAATCGCGTGAGGGTTAACAATCAAATCAGGCACAACACCGAATTCTGTGAATGGCACATCTTCAGGGGACAATATCAAACCGACAACCCCTTTCTGACCGTGTCTTGATGCGAATTTGTCACCAAATTCAGGTTGTCTGGTATCCCTTACTCTGATTTTAGCCAATCTTGAACCTTCAACAGTTTCGGATAAGAGCACTGCATCAACAATACCCTTTTCACCGTGTCTTACAGTTACGGAAGTTTCCCTTCTCTTTTCTGTAAGTCCTGATTCAAAGTTTTCTTCCAAGAATCTTGGTGGGGAAGTTTTACCGATTAACACATCACCGGATTCCACATATGATTCAGGGTTTACCACACCGTCCTCATCGAGGTTTCTGTAAGCTTCCTCTGACCTGTATCCTTTGATGTTCTTATCAGGAACTTCAAATTTGTCCACTTGACCACCGGCGTATCTTTTCTCGGATGTGTCATAAGCCCTGAAGAAGGAAGATCTTGCAAGTCCCCTTTCGAGGGAACCTTTGTTGATAACCATTGCGTCTTCCATGTTGTATCCTTCATAGGACATTAATGCAACAACGAAGTTCTGACCGGATGGTCTTAAATCATAATTGGTTGAATCGATAATACGTGTTTTAACAATAGGAGTTTGAGGATGGTGCAATAGGTGTGCCCTTGTATCGGTACGTAATGCATAATTGGATACATATAAACCTAATGCCTGTTTTGTCATACCTGCTTCCATGGTATTCCTTGGAGAAGAGTTGTGATCTGAGAACGGAATAATGCCTGCACAGATACCAAGCATTGTGGCAGGGTCGATTTCCAAGTGAGTGTGTTCATCATTCAAATCTGCGAAATTCATTGCAATGTATGAATTTTCCTCTTCTTCAGCATCCAAATACTCGATGAGACCACTGTTGATTAAATCATCCCATTTAAGTTTGCCGTTAGCAACCTTGTTCATGTGTTCTTCTCTTAAAAGAGGAACTCCATCTTCAACAATGATTAATGGTCTTCTGGCCCTTCCAGGGTCATTGAAAATGTATATCTCATCATTGTCTTCATAATAGGTAATGTTCATTTCATGTGAGACTTCACCGTTTCTTCTTTTCTCTCTCATTTCTTGGGTGAAGTTAACAGGGTCTTCACAGTAACCTAAAAGCTCACCATTGATGTAAATCTTGGTTTTGTTAGGTTTAGGTTCAATGTGAAGCGGTTCACTGACTACAGGTGCAATTTCACCGTCATCATCATCAATATCTTCATCAGCGGATTCAATTTCACCTACATCTTCAATGTCATCATCATCAACGGATTCAATTTCTCCTGCATCTTCAATAATCTCTTCCTCTTCAGCTTGGGAATCCTCGACTTCAATTGATTCGATTTCACTATCAAAGATATCTTCAGGGAAATCATCAGTATAATGTTCCCAACTTTTTCTAGGTTCTCCTTTAGCAAAAGCTACAGGGAACTCGGTACTTGCAACTCTTTTCTCATTTTCAAAATATTCTGCGATTTCATCAGCATATTTATTTACTTTGACGACAACAGCTTCGTCAGCAGGAATTCCTTTTAAGTGTTCAATTTTACCTTCAGCCTCTTCATAAGGAATGACCTCTTCAAAACCAAAGTAATGATATGCTCTTTTTAACGCTGCATTAATCTTCTTAGACAACCTTTCACCTCCTTGAAATCAAATCAACATCCATAGTTTCAATAACATCAATAATCTCTTGCTCATCGGAACCTTCTGAAATGTTACACAATAAAGCCAAGTTCTTTACCAAACCACAGTTAGGTCCTTCCGGAGTTTCGTTAGGACAGATCTTACCGAATTGGGTTGGGTGCAAATCTCTTGCTTCAAAGTGAGGTTGGCTTCTTGTCAATGGAGAAACGACACGTCTCAAGTGAGAGAGTGTACCCATGTAACTGGTTCTATCCAGCAATTGGCTTACCCCCGCTCTTCCACCTACCCAGTTTCCGGTAGCGATAGCGTGCTTGATGTTTTCAGTTAAAACATCACTACGAACAGCCTGTTTAATGGATAGTTCCTTACCCCTGGAAAGGCTTCTTTCAAGTTGGTAGCTCATGTCCCTTGTAAGGTTTGTGAAAGCTACTCTGAACAAGTCTTCCATTAAATCTCCAGATACTCTGAGCCTTTTGTTAGTGTAGTGGTCCTTGTCATGAGGTTCTCTTTTCTGTTCGATGACCTCTAACAACATTTCAGTCATTTCAGCCAAGTAAATAGCTTTATCATAACATCTTTCTTCTTCAGTACCCATATGAGGTAATAAGTAACGGTTAACAACGTCTTTTGCACGTTTGATACGATAATCCTTAGGCATGTTCTTAGCTACTCTGTTACCTATGTATTTGATGGCAGCATCTCTCATGTATTCTCTTCTTTCATCAAGGGTCATGCCTTCCATTTCCCTTTGGTCTAATTTCAATGATTCGGAAGATACTTGCAAGTCATCCGCAACCATCATTTGGAAATTATTATCATCGGAGATTGCTGTAATAATTTCTTGGTCAGTGCATAATCCAAGAGCTCTCAACAAGATAACTAATGGAATTTCACCAGGAAGGTATGGGAAAGAGATTCTTAAGAACACTCCATTTTTACGAGGTTTTTTGTATTCTAGAGTAATTCTAGCTCTGAAACCACTTTTAATTGAAGTAACAACAGCTTTTGCATGTCTGTCTTCAGGTTCATCAATACGTTCAAGAATGATTTTATTCGGAGCGATTTCTTCCATTGTTACAACAGCCCTTTCAGAACCGTTTACAATGAAATATCCTCCTAAATCTTGAGGGTCTTCATGTTTTTCAATTAATTCCTCAGCAGTAAGGCCGTTGAGATGGCAAATGTCAGATTTGAGCATAACCGGCAATTCACCGATATATACTTCTTCCAATTCGTTTTCTTCTCCATCTTCATTTAACGCCATTTCAAGATACATGTCTGCGGAATAATTCAAGTTTCTAAGTCTTGCTTCAGTTGGATCAATTTCACTACGTGAACCGTCTGCCTCTTTATTTGAAGGTTTTTCAATACGAACTTTACCAGTTTTTAAAGTGTATTTACCATCATCTAAGGTAATAGGTTCTGTAATATCAATGATATTCTGAATCCTATTGTTCACGAAATCATTGTATGATTTAATATGATGATCCACTAAATCATATTTGTCAAAAAATGCATCAACTAATTTCCAATTATTCTCTGTCATGGATATCCTCCAGCATTACGTAACACAATAAAAATAATTAACTAAATAAAAATAAAATGTATTAGGCTAAACCTAATTTAACTAATTCATTTAATCATTATTTCTTAATTTACTCCTAACTATCCTCTAAAGATAATTCCTCTCAAACTAAGTTCAATTTATTATAATGAATTTCTTAAAAAAACAAAAAATACAGAAATTATACTATATTAAACTTTACACATCTAAATTTATATTTAAGTATTAATCTTCTACAATCCTATAAGTCACAAATTTGCCTGCTGTTTGACTTTCACGGGTTATTCTTAAAATATTTCCAGGTTCTGCGCCGATAGCTTTTGCAACCGGATCCCCAGATTTAATTTTAGGAAGGTTTTTAATATCATAATCCGCATCACTAAATTCAACTGAAATTTCTTCTTCAGTCATGATTTCATGCTTTGGTACAAGCTTATGGTCTTGAATATCAATTTGCAAATTTTTTCCTCCGAATAGAAAAGTTAAAATATAAAATTAGAAACAGGCCTGACGGGAATTGAACCCGCGGCCGCCTGGTTAAAAGCCAGGCGCTCTGCCAGACTGAGCTACAGGCCTATATGATATATCTAACTACTTAAGCAGTGAGCGCCCTGGCCGGGATTTGAACCCGAGTCGCGGGCTCGACAGGCCCACATGATAGCCCCTACACCACCAGGGCACATGACCTAAATAGTAAGTATACACTACAAATTAATTATAATTTTCATCATATATAAATGTTTTGATAAATCAATGATATTTCAGAAAAATATATATGATTTTTTAATAATTAAATTGAAATCCCGCCTGCCGGACTTGAACCAGCAACATTTGGATCTACAGTCCAACGCTCTGCCAAATTGAGCTAAGGCGGGAAGGATGGGTCCGCCCGGATTTGAACCGGAGTCTCAGGCTCCCAAAGCCCAAAGGATCGACCAAGCTACCCTACGGACCCACATACAAAAATGTATGTAGATAACATACTAATAATAATATTATATTACAAGTATATAAAGGTTACTATAATACCACTATATTTTAAAAATTTTCATAATAAAATATTAAATTAAAAGCCCCGGACGGGAATTGAACCCGCGACCACGAGATTACAAGTCTCGCGCTCTACCAGACTGAGCCACCGAGGCAAGTAGTTAATATTATAGAACAATATAAATTATATTAAAAGTCATTTAAATACTTTACTATAAAACAACAGAAATTGAAAAAAATATAAATAACAACAAATTTATAATTAATAATCATGATAAATGACGAAAGCGATTTGCTGAAAAAAATCGATGAAACCTTAAAAGACATAAGAGAAAAGAATGCTTTAACACACTGCATAACCAATTCAGTGACAATAAACGATTGTGCAAATGCCGTTCTTGCAATCGGAGGTTCCCCATTCATGGCAGAAGATGCCGAAGAGCTTGAAGAAGTTGTGACAATAGCGGATGTATTGGTTATCAATATTGGAAAATTAAGTAAAGAACAGATTGAATCAATGCATATAAGTTCAAAAACCGCAAATAAAACCAACACCCCAATCATACTGGATCCTGTGGGAGTTGGAGTTACAGAACTTAGAAACAAAACAACCATGGACTTAATCAATGATTATGATATTACCGCAATCAGAGGAAACATCACTGAAATCAAGGCCATTGCAAAATTGGCAGGAGTTTTAGATGAAAGCAATACAGCAAAAGGCGTTGACGTTAATATTGATGACATAATCACAGAAGAAAACTTAAAGGACAATGGAGAATTGATTTGTGAGCTTGCATCAAAACTAAACACCACCATATTGGCCAGCGGACCGATAGACATTTTAAGTGACGGCAATCTCACAGTGGCAATAGACAACGGTGACGACATGATGCCCCTAATCACAGGCAGTGGCTGTATGCTGTCATCCATCGTCGGAAGCTGCATTGGCGGATCAAATCCTTTTGATGGAAGTCTTGTGGCAATCCTTGCCATGAACATTGCCGGTGAAAGGGCAAGAGCAAAAGTAGATGAAAAGGATGAAGGAACAGGGTCATTTAGAACCTACCTGATTGACTATCTCTACAAAACAGACAGTGAAACATTAACTGAAAAAGCAAACATCAAGATATTATGAAGAATCTAGACCTATCCCTCTACCTCGTCACAGACAAAAGTGATGATGTGGAGAAATTCTTAAAAACAATTGAAGAAGGAATAAAAGGCGGAGTCAGTGTCGTTCAGATTAGGGAAAAAACAGCTGAAACCCTGGACTTCTACGATTTGGCCTTGAAAGTTAAAGAAATTACAAGAAAATATAATGTCCCTCTAATCATTAACGATAGGGTTGACGTTGCACTTGCAATCGATGCCGATGGAGTCCATGTCGGTCAAACTGACCTGCCGTGTGATGTTACCCGAAAATTAATAGGAGACGATAAGATTTTGGGCGTTTCCGCATCAACCATTGAGGAAGCTAGAAAAGCCGAAAAGGATGGAGCGGATTATATCGGTACCGGAGCAGTATTCCCTACTGCCACTAAAGATGATGCACCTAAAATTACAAAAAAAGATTTAAAAGATGTTGCGGATTCCATAAATATTCCTGTTGTCGCAATTGGAGGAATAACACTCGAAAACGCACATGAACTAAAAGACACAGGTATTGCGGGATTATCTGTCGTCAGTGCAATAATGAGTGCTGAGAATCCTAAAAAAGCATCAGAAGAGCTATTAAATATTTTTAATAGCTAATCTTTACAATTTTTTAAAGCTTCAACTGCAGCTAGTTTTTTACCGGCGAGCATGCTAATGCAAGCACCACCACCACTGCTTAAGTGACTCATATGATCTTCCAAGCCAAGACCAGCGGTAGCCGCCGCAATGTGTCCTCCTCCGATAAGTGAAAATCCTTCAGAACTTGCCATTGCGTTGATTAAGTCTTCAGTTCCCATTGCAAATTTAGGGTCTTCAAACACTCCGGCAGGACCGTTTGCGAATATTGTTTTGGCATCCCTGATTTCTTTTGCATAATATGCGATTGTCTTAACTCCAATGTCGAAAATAGGTTCGTTTGGAATTTCAGTGTAGTCAATATCAACACGTTGACCATCAATTTCACATGCCACATCAATAGGATATTTGACCTTATCTCCAAATCTTTCAATCAGTTCCTTGGATTTGGCAACCATGTCCTCATATCCTCTGCTTGCTATGAAATTACGGTTCATCTCACCGATATCATATCCTGCAGCCCATAAGACAATATTTCCAACGATTCCTGTGGTCAGGATTGAATCGGCCGTACCGTTACTCAATACGTTTTCCATCACGTCAATTGAATCGTCAGGTTTCATTCCGCCAAGAAGGAACACACATGGGTGTTCAACATTGTCCAATGCGTTTTGGATAACTGTCAATTCCTTTTCCATTACACGGCCTGCTGCGGAAGGGGTGTTGACTGTGAAACCAACGAGGGACGCGTGTGAACGGTGTGCTGCCGCAAATGCGTCATTCACATAATAGTCGATTAATGGGGTCAAGTGCCTTACGAGCAATGTTTTTGATTGCTCTTCAGGAGTTCTTGAAAGTGATTCCTCTGAGAAAAATCTTGCGTTTTCAAGCAAAAGTATTTCATGAGGCCTTAAGTCTTTTATTGCCTCTTTTGCAGAGCTTGAAAACAAGGAATCAACATATTTTACTCTTAAGTTCAATAAGTCTGATAATGCCTCTGCATGTTGGGATAATGTGGTGAAATCCTTTTTACCCGGACGGCTTTGGTGAGCTAAAAGAACAACCTTTGCTCCCTTATTGGATAGCTCCTTAATGGTTTGGGCATGTAGCTTCAGCCTTGTGTCATCCAGGATTATTCCTGAACCCGGATCAACCGGGGAGTTGACATCAACCCTCACAAGCACGGTCTTGTTTTCAACGTCGAAATCATCAATTGTGTAAAAATCTTTAGCCATTTTCTCACTCTATAATTTACTTACTAAATCAAGCAAAGCTTCTTTTGGACTTTCAGCCTTGATAATTCCTGATGCAAGCAATACTCCATCTGCGCCCAAGTCCATTGCCGCTTTCATGTCATCGCCAGTTGTGATTCCTGCACCGCACAATACTTTAATGTTCTTGTTGATTGCCTTTACTTCCTTTACAGTGTCTTCAACGACTTCAGGCTGTGCTTGGGACACTGGTATTCCTGTACCGATAAGTTCCGGCGGTTCAACTGCAACGGCATCTGGTGCAAGAGCTGCCACCGCCTTTGAAGTTTCGATGTTGTTTGTGCATACGCAGGACTCGATTTCATTGTCTCTGCATAACTTTATGACTTCATCAATGTCTGCCAATTTCATTCTGTTTTCTGAATGGTTAATTAGTGATCCGCTTATTCCGGCTTCAATCAAGGTATTGATAAGGCTTGAGCCTGTGTGGCCTCCCGGTGATATCGGATCGATGTGTTGAGCAAAAATAGGTATGGAAGCTTCATCACTAATCCTATAAATATCTGCTGCTTGAGGCGCTGCGACCATGGTAATTCCAGATTCGCTTGCAGCGCTTTCTAAGTCATGTGCAAGCTTTAAAGCGTTTGCACCACTTGATTCCAAATAAGTTTTATAGTTTAATATTACAATTGGAGTGTCCATAATAATCCCACAATTTCTTTTTATAATAATATTTATAGAACATTATTAAATAAATTTTTGATTATCAATCCTTCTTTTAGACAGTTCAATGTATTCCTCTTTAATGTCATATCCTATATATCTGCGATTATTCCGGATTGCCGCTATACAGGTGCTTCCGCTTCCGCAAAATGGGTCCAGAACAACATCGCCCTCATAGCTGTAGAGGTTTATCAGCCTGTGGGGCAGCTCTACAGGAAACGGTGCCGGATGACCTATCTTTTTGGCGTTTACAGCAGGGAATTTCCATACGCTTTGTGTCCATTGGATGAAATCGTCATGGCTTATTGTGTCTCTTTTCTCCTGCTTTTTGTTCTTTGAATAGGAGTCCTTTGAAAAAACCAGTATGTATTCATGATAATCCCTTAAAACCGGATTTGAAGCGGACATCCAGCTTCCCCATGCGCATGACCCTCCTGCACTTGCGGATTTGTCCCAGATTATCTCGCCCCTCATGAGAAATCCCAAATCAAGCATTATCTCAATCACCATTGCGTGAAGGGGAATGTATGGCTTTCTTCCTATGTTTGCAATGTTTATGCAGGCTCTTCCCCCGGTTACCAGCTTCCTGTGCACCTCTCTAAAAACGCCTGTCAAAAGCTCCAGGTACTCATCCAGCGTCAGGTCGTTGTCATATTCCTTTCCCACATTGTATGGCGGGGAGGTGATCATCAGATGAATGCTGTCGTCAGGTATCTCATCCATCCTTTCGCTTGACTTGCAGTATAGCTTATCCAAGTCCTTTACATCGATTTTCGTTTCCCTATATTCAATGTTCTTCGGAATTTCAAATCCCTTGAACAGTTTTGAACTGTAAAACTTCTTTGAACTGTGTGATTCCCTTACAACCGAACCGAAAGTTGTTGTCTGTGTTTTTCTTGGCAAGTTATGACCTCTTTAGGAGATTGATGAATTTCAATCCCTTTTCCTGATAGGTTTTTTCTCGATTGGCCAATTCGATTAACTGGCCCAGTTTTTTGGGGTTCTGCATTCCTGAGAAAAAATTCAATTCCTGATTAAATAATTTGTCTAAACTCATATTAAACTCATCTATATTGTCCATCCTGAGAAACCCATTTTTATGACTCCTCTTTCGGGTGTTGCCATGGTTCAGGGGAAACGGGTTCAATGACCAGAATCCCTGAATGATTCCTGCCTTTTTGAGGTAGTCCGCCTTTTTGCAGAAACCGTTTGACAACGGAGCATTGCCCAGGACTATCAGCGGGATTTTTGAGGACTTGAAATTGGACACCCTTATGTCGATGCATTTTCCTATTGCCTTGAGAATCGAGTCGGAACGTGTGAAGCTTGGCCTTCCCTGGTGTGTCCTGTAGTCTCCAATCTCCCTTATGTGGGATGTTTGAACATCATATTCCCAATTCCAGACCAGAGACATTTTCACCTCAAATATCAGTTTCACCTCATCAGGCATTAGGACCTTCTTGTTTTGTGTTGCAATTGCGATGTCCGCAGGAGATTTTCGCGATATTCCGATTGCAGGAATCTGGGCCTGCTGAACCACATAGAGGTTCTTGTCTTCCAGGACATATTTTATCAGGTCACTGACCCATTTTTCCGTGTAGTTACCTATAAGCGAATTTCTGGCCTGAAGGGTTGATTTTGGCCCGTCATATCCCTTTGGCCAGTATGCCACATATCTCTCATCACTTGTCCTGTAGAACAGTTGGTCATAGGATGCGAAATTCCTTGACTTTTCAAAAAATATTTTTTCCTGATTTCTGCCCCATAATCTCATAAAACATAGTATAATATCTAAACATATAAATAATTTTTAGAATATTTAATATCAATTTGTTTAATACAATGCAATATTGGTCCGAGTGTGTAAAAATTAAATACTATCATGACTAAAAATAAATTTGATTTCATGTCATTCAATAAGGAACAAATAGAAAAACTGGAAAAAAGCGGATATAGATTCGTTGGAACACATGGCCATGCGGCAGTAAAGACCTGCCATTGGACTCGTCAAAGCATATCTGACAAGGGAGTTTGCTATAAAGAGAAATTCTATGGTATCAAATCCCACAGATGTCTTCAAATGTCCCCATCCGTTCCAAACTGCCAACAGGAATGTGAATTCTGCTGGAGGGACCTGACCTACACCCAAACCAGTTGGGAAGATGACGAATACGATGATCCCAAAACAATTGTGGACGAAGCGATAAAGGCTCAGAATAACCTGATGTGCGGTTTTTATGGAAACCCTAATGCCAACAAGAAAAAGCTGGAGGAAATGAAAAATCCGAACAACGCAGCGATTTCACTGGCCGGAGAGCCAACCCTCTACCCCAAGATTGACGAACTGATTGGTGAATTCAACAGGCGTGACTTCACAACATTCGTTGTCAGCAACGGCCAATGCGTTGACAGATTGCGTAACCTGGAAAATGATCCATATCAACTTTACCTTTCCTTAGATGCACCTTCAAAGAAAATATTTGAAGAGGTGTGCAGACCAAGAATAAATGATGCTTGGGACAATTTAAATGAATCACTTGAAACACTTGCTAGTTTTAACTCACGCACATGCATACGAAATACCTGTGTTCGCGGAAAAAACATGGAAAATCCTGAAGAGTATGCGAAGCTAATCAAAAAGGCAAACCCAGATTATGTGGAAGTGAAGGCGTATATGTACGTCGGATCATCACGTGAAAGATTGACAATGGACAACATGCCATCCTTTGATGAGGTTAAGGAATTCGCCAAAAAAATCGGTGAAAACTGTGGAAAAGAAATAGTAAACGAATCTCAAGTTAGTCGTGTCGTTCTCCTTGAGTAAACTAAATCTAAAGGAATGTTAGTTAAATCTATCCCAAATGGAATAGACTTAATTTCCTTTAAGAGATTTTCTAAATTTTAGCAAAGAAATTATTTGCCTTCGGCTTTTAATTCTTCACAAAGTTCAACGGCCTTTTTAGCAGCCTTTTCCATTGAAGTTTCAAATGGAATTCCTGCTTCCTCTAAAAGTCTCTGACCTTCCTCCTCATTGGTACCGGTCAATCTGATAACAATGTGGACCTTACGGTCTGCCTGTTCTAAAGCCTTGATTACACCACGTGCAACATCATCAGCTTTAGTGATTCCTCCTAAAACGTTGAGGAATACCACTTTAACAGGATCATAGTTTAAAACAATGTTTAATGCCTGATTGATGATATGTTCTGAAGCTCCACCACCAATATCCAGGAATGTGGCCGGTTCTCCACCATTGAGCTTGATCATATCCATTGCTGTCAATGTTAAACCCGCACCGTTACCGATTACTGCAATGTCACCGTCCAATTGGACAAAGTCAACAGCTTTCTTCTTATAATGGAGCCTGTCAACTAAATCCTGGTGTCTGAATAGGGAATCATTTTCAACAACCATCTTGGCGTCAGCGGCAATCAATCCTTTTGGAGTCAATACCAATGGATTTATCTCGGCGGTATCAGCGTCATATTTTGTGAATACATTGTATAATTTCCAGATGATGTCTCCCATTGGGGAAATCAATTCGGATGGAACTTCCATTTTACGTGCGATTTCACGTGCTTCGTATGGCAAGAATTCAAGCAAAGGATTAGGATAGTACTTGATAATCTTTTCAGGATTGGTCTTTGCCAGATTTTCAATTTCGACCCCACCATCCTTACTTGCAAGAATGACAGGTCTTCTGGCACCCCTATCAACTGATACGGTTACAAAGAACTCGTTCAAGATATCTGCTTTTTCTTCAATTAAAAGGTGTTTTACCTTTTCACCTTTAATTTCCATACCTAAAATTTCTTCTGCAACTTTTAAAGCTTCACCAGGGTTATTTGCAAATTTTACACCCCCTGCTTTACCTCTACCTCCGGTCAACACTTGAGCTTTGACAACAACCGGAATGTCCATTTCGGAACATACGGACATCGCTTCTTCCGGAGAGTAAGCCACGTGACCTTCTAAAATTGGAATTCCTTCATCGTTAAAAATTTGTTTTGCTACATTTTCAAAAAATCTCATTATAACACCCTTTATTCAACTAAAGCATATCCTGCTTCAAATGCGCTAATGTTCTTCTCTTCAGTTCCTGCCGGAACGCTTGCCTCAATAGCTTTCATAGCTGCCTCTTTGGATATCACTTCAGTAATTTTTGTTATTGCTCCAACCATCACAATGTTTGCTACGATCTTAAGTCCGATTTCATCGATAGCTGTTTGTGTTGCAGGAGCTTCATAAACCTTAATATTATGCTCTTCTATAAATTCTTTGACATCCTCAACATCGGTTGTTCCAGGATCAACTATTAAAGTTCCGTTATCCTTCAAATCCACGATATACTTGATTAACGCTTCGTTGGACATTGCTACCAAGATATCAGGATTTTGAACTTTTGGATAATCGACTTCAGTGTCGCTGATTACAACTTCACATTTGGAAGCTCCTCCACGAGCTTCAGGACCGTATGATTGAGTTTGAACAGCTTCTTTATTGTCAAAAAGACTTGCAGACTTACCTAAAATGATACCTGCAAGAATTATTCCTTGACCACCAAATCCGCAAATTCTAATTTCAGTTCTCATTTTATCCCTCATAACTCTGATTCATATGCAGAATTAATAACAGTCTTTTTGCCTGATTTTTCCACACTGATCTTATCAATATTATCTGTAAATTCGTCTTTTGTGTAATTAGCAAATTCGCCAACCACAATCTTGCCTTCCAAATCCCTTGCATTCATTCTGTCTGCAGCTGATTTGTATACTGTATTTGCCTTCATCACTGCGGCCATTGCAGTAGGTGTTTTGAGCTTGTTCTTACGGCCAAAGTAAGTTGGACATTGGGTTGCAACCTCAATGAATGAAAATCCAGGATTTTCCAATCCGTCTTTGATTGCCAATACGAGGTTTTCAATTTGCACGGTAGTCCATCTTGCTGAATATGTTGCGCCTGCAGCTGCAACAAGTTCTGCCAATTTGAACGGAGTGTCTTGGTTACCGTATGGAGCGGTTGTTCCAAAACTGCCTTTCGGAGAGGTTGGACTGATTTGACCACCGGTCATACCATAAATGTTATTGTTGATACAAATTACAGTTAGATTAATGTTTCTTCTTGCAGCATGAATCAGGTGATTTCCACCGATAGAAGCTGCATCACCGTCACCTGTGAATACGACTACATCAAGGTCCTTGTTTGCGGTTTTAAGACCGGTTGCGAAACTTAATGCTCTACCGTGAGTGGTGTGCAATGAATCGCATTTCAGGTAACCCGGAATTCTTGATGAACAACCGATTCCTGAAACCATTGCGATGTTGTCGAAATCCATTTCAGCCTTTTCCATTGCGGCTAAAAATGCATTGATGATAGCTCCGTTTCCACAGCCTGGGCAAAATATATGAGGTAATCTATCTTCCCTTAAATACTTAAGAAACCTGTTTTCCTTATGTTCTGACATTTTAGTTACCTCCCATTTTTGAAATTTCATCTAATATCTCATCAGGAGTTGGTAATAATCCTCCGATGACTCCCATCAAGTGAACATTGGCATCGCTTCCAAGCACACGGTCAACTTCATAATACATTTGACCCAGGTTCATTTCAACCACAAGCACATCACTTGCGTTCTTGGTGATTTCCTTCAATTGTTCATCTGGGAATGGCCATGGAGTGTCGATTTTAACGTAACCCACTTTCTTGTTGTCTTCCCTTGCCTTTCTGACAGCCTCGACGGCGGACCTTACAGGAGCTCCATAGGACACGATAATGATATCTGCATCTTCACATTCTTCACTTCTAACTGAGCAGATCTTGTCTTTATTGTTCAATACCTTGTCACAGATTCTTTGTACGAGTGCCGCATGGGTTTCTGGAGTGTTTGTGTCCGGATAACCTCTTTCGTCGTGAGTCAATCCTGTTACATGAATGTTAAATCCGTCACCGAATGCAGGCATTGGAGTTGTTCCGTTTTCAACGTTTTCGAATGGTAAGTAATCATCAGTCTTTTCAGGCCTTTTTCTTGGGACGATTTCAATGTCGTCTCCAACAACTATCTTCTCTCTCATGTGCCCGATTATTTCATCAGCCATTACAAACACTGGGCATCTGTATTCCTCAGCCAAGTTGAATGCCTTAATAGTGAAGTCAAAGAATTCCTGAACGCTGGATGGAGATAATGCTATCGGTTCGTAATCCCCGTGGGAACCCCAACGGGCTTGCATCATGTCACCTTGTGCTCCCATGGTCGGTTGAGCGGTTGAAGGTGAACCCCTTTGAACGTCAACGATGACGATTGGAGTTTCGCTCATGAATGCGTAACCGATGTTTTCCTGCATCAAGGATATTCCCGGACCTGATGTTGCAGTCATTGATTTGGCTCCTCCCCAAGAACCTCCAATAATTGCACCTGCAGAAGCAATCTCATCTTCCATTTGAACAAATGAACCTCCAACTTTAGGCAAATCACGAGCTAAGGTTTCTGCAACCTCAGTAGATGGAGTAATAGGATAACCGGCAAAAAATCTGCAGCCTGCAGTTATTGCTCCTTTAGCGCATGCTTCATTTCCTTGAATAAAAAATTCTTCAGCCATTTTATACACCTACTTTTTCCCCTTTGTGAAATTAGGATTAAAATTCAACTCATTGTCATCTTTCATCCACCAATTTTCCGGCAAATCTACAGTGATTGCCTGATCAGGACATGCAATTTCACAAGTACCACACTTTGTACATCTGTCTTCAAACTTGACAAATGGTAATTGGACTCCCTTTTTGTTGACATCAGGAGATATTGCATATACGTTCTTATAACACATAAATAAGCAAAGATGACATCCTTTACATAGTTCTTCATCAATTATAATCAATTTTAAAATCTCCTTATAATTCTATGATAAATAAATATAGAATGTATATTATCTATGTTATTAAACATTTAAATATCTTCGTGAAATCGTGACGAATTAGAAAATTTTTTAAAAATTAAAAATAAAATAATGAGTAATGATTGACTTGCAAACACCGATTAGCGATGATGACTTGGACAGGTTGGATGTCGGTGACAAAATCACCATATCCGGAACCATCTATACCGGCCGTGATGCGGCACTGCCACAACTGGTTGAACTGATTAATGAAAAAGAGGTGCCGTTTGATTTGAACGGCAGCGTCATAATGCACACCGCATTCAGTGATGCCGGAATCGCACCTACAACCAGCAGCAAGGTCGAAATAGAATCAACAATAACTCCATTAAGCGAATCAGGCGTTAAAATTCATATCGGAAAGGGAATGCTTAATGACGATACGCTAAAAGCATTGAATGAAAACAATTCCATTTTTGTGATAACACCGCCTGTGGCGGCGCTGCTGACAAGCAAAGTGCTGGAAAAGAAGTGTGTCCTGTTTGAAAATGAAGGCATGGAAGCCATGTTCGAACTGAAAGTCGACAGGATTCCCGGAATTGTAGCCATCAAGGATGGAAAACGGATTTAAAGCTTGATGTCCCTGATGTACCTTGCAGGAACTCCCGCAACAATGGTGTTCTTTTCAACATCCTTTGTAACGACCGCACCAGCCCCAACAATTGCATTGTCCCCAATGGAAACTCCTGGAGTTATTGTGACATTGGATCCAATCCATACGTCATTACCTATCTTAATTGGGCCCGGAATCAAATTTCCTCTTTTTTCAGGATTCTCATCATGGTTTAATGTTGCCAAAACGACATTATGGCCAATCAGAACATTATCCCCTATGTAAATTCCGCCCTGGTCCTGGAACCTGCATCCTGAATTGATGAAAACGTTCTTTCCCAAGTGAATGTTCTTTCCGAAATCCGTTGTGAAGGGTGGGAAAACCCTGAAGTCCTCGCTGACTTCCTCACCAATCAGCCTGGAGAACAATTCACGAATCTCTTCAAAATCATGATATTTGTAATTTAGCTCACAGGTTATCCTTTGCGCCTCTTGTGAATAGTAATTGCAGGCCATTGCAGCCTCTTCATCCATCTCCAAGGCAATTCCCTCATTGAAAATCCTTAAAAGTTCATCCAATTCTAACATGGATAAAAGATATGTAAAAAATAGTATATTAAATTGTTGTTAATTGTAAAAAAAAGAGTTAAAAGAGTTATTTTAAATAACTCTGAAATTTTATCTATTCTTCAGCTTCTTCTTCATCATCTGAGTCTTCATTTTTTTCAAATGAATCTACGAAATTGACTTTGTTGATTTCGTCGATGTTGTCCCAGATGTCTTTAGCTATTCTGAATCTTGCGAAAGTGATGTCCATGTAGGATTGTTGATCGAATTTGGACATGTCATCTAATTTGATGTTTGCAACGCCGTCTTCGATGTCGATTTCGGTTTTGTCGATGTCGACATTAGGGTTGGAGTAGTGTAACTCAATCATGCTTTTGATTTTTTCGGTTTCGTCTTCGATGATTTCAGTTACTTCAACATCATAGACTAAGTCTCTTCCTGCTAATTCGTGGTTGAAGTCAACTTTTACTCTTCCACCGTTTACGGTTAAGATTTTACCGGTTGCGCCTTCGGATTGGATTTTCATACCTGGATATGGAGTCATTCCTTGTTTTTTGAATTCTTTCATAGGCACTAATTGGATTAAAGAGGAGTCTCTTTGACCGAAACCGTTTTCAGCGTCTACTTCAATTACTTTTTTGTCTCCTTCTTCTAAACCGATAATTGCTTCTTCAATAGCAGGTAATAAGTGGTTTCCTCCTACAACGATTGGAATTGGTTTGTAGGTTTTGTTTTCTTCGAAAATGCCCACTTCTTGTGCAACTTCCTCATAAGTAGTATCAAATACGTCATCAGTGTCTTTTATTTTACCAGTAAAGTTTACTCTTACAAAATCTCCGTTATCTACAGCCATAATTTTAGCTCCTATATAATTTTGATTAAATAATTTGTTAATAAATATAACATTAATAATTTTAGTAACCATTACTTATTAAAGTTTTGTTTATATCCAGAATATATGTCAAAAATTATTGCTGTGGAAATAAATTAAATACTTTCCAAATGCTCTCGGTAAAAGACTAATATTTATTATAAACATATTAATTATCATGCAAAGAAGAGGAGCAGTCAATCTACCATTGCATGGAGGCCACCCACCACGCTGGCTCTTTTCAAGAATGGTTGAGCTTTCAGGAGCGTTGAGTAGCGTAATCATTGAGGAATACAGTTTGGAAGAGTTTCTAAACCGTATCTCAAACCCCTACTGGTTTCAGGCGTTTTCCTGCGTTTTAGGTTTTGACTGGCACTCCTCAGGAACCACAACCACAACGCTAGGCGCCCTTAAGGAATCATTGAGTCCCGAAGAGCACGGAATTTATTTGACCGGAGGCAAGGGCGCCAAGTCCCGCAAGACACCACAAGGCATTGAGCATGCAGGAGAGATATTCAACCTCAAGACAAAAACAACCGAAAAGCTGGTTGAAACAAGCAAACTATCCGCAAAGATTGATAACTCATGCATCCAGGACGGATATACGCTATACCAGCACAACTTCTTCGTAACTGAAAAGGGAGACTGGGCAGTCATCCAACAGGGATTGAACACCGAAAACAAATATGCAAGACGATACCATTGGCTAGGCTCTGAAGTGGAAGATCTCCTGAATGACCCTCACAGCGGAATATCCTGCGACGCAATGACCCCCAATACCTTGAACATGCCATCTGAAGAAAGCAAGGAGGCCCAAAGGATTAGTGTTGATTTAATCAATGACAATCCGATTCATTTAAGGCAATACTTTAAAAGAAAGGACAATCAGCTTCTTTTGGAGGATTTCTCAATGCCTGCACATCATCCTGTCCTTGACATGGACATCTCGGATAAGGAATTTGAGGTATTGACACGCGCATGGGAGATACAGCCTGAAAATTATGAGGAGCTGATTCTGCTTCAGGGAATAGGTCCTAAAAAAATAAGGGCACTTGCATTGATATCAGATTTGGTTTACGGTGAGCCTGCAAGCTGGAAAGACCCCGTCAAATACAGTTTCACACATGGGGGAAAGGACGGTTTCCCATATCCCGTTGACAGGGATGTCTATGACAATTCCATTCAAACAATAAGGGACGCCCTTGACCAGGCGCGCATAAAAAAAGATGATAAGTTAAAAGCCATTAAAAGATTAGATGACTTCATATCCTAACGGTTTTCATCGTGAATATTTACTGTTTTTCCATGGGCTGTTGGAATGACTTCCAATACAGGATTTTCAAATTCCAAATCGAATTCCTTTCCATCCATCAACAGGTGTTGAAATACCGCCAATGAGGACACTTCTGAGTGAGGTTGTGTTGTTACTGATACATTCCAGTCTGCAGCCTTGTACACTCTTCCGGGAACCTTGGATCCGCCAACGATTATTAAAATATCCGAACCGTCTTCCCTTATTTCCGGTGCGGTTTCATGGGCTTGGGTTCCATACATTGTCAGGTGCACCACCTTTCCGCCATCAGATTTCCACTTATTGATTACACCCATGTAGCTTTCTGTGTATTCGATTTCAAAATTGCCTCCAAATCTGGAAGCGGTGTCCCTTACATTTTCCATTAAACGATTGTCACGTTCTCCAGCAAGATATATTTTGCTTGCTCCAAATGCACGGGCAGTTAGGCAAACATGAGTTGTAATACGTGTATCTCTTTTTAATCTGTGGTCTAATCTTAAAACATTAACATTCATATTATCATTTAACTATTACTCCTCGAAAATATATAAATTTGATGAGAAAAACCACATTCAATAACAAGGAGGTGATTGCATACATTGCCATTCAAGGAATGATAATTTAAATATGAAAAACAATTTATTAAAAAAACTTTAAATTGTGGTAAATCTCATCATGATTAGATTTGACTTCCCACTATATAAAAGAATGTATCAGATAATGTCAATCTTGATTTTAAGTTGTAAAAGATGTTTACAGGAAATATAAAGCCACAGCCATGAACAGTAATGAAAATAAACGTCCTACCTCATTACTCATTCCTAAAACATCACCATTTGCCAATACAAAATTTCGTTTTGCAATGACTGCTATTATTGTTCCTGAAATGATTGCTCCCAAAGCTCCGAAAATGCCCACAAGTCCTCCAAGCAAGAATGCGAAAGTGGTTATGATTGCTGTGGAAATGAAATATTTTGACGGAGTTGTTTCATTAATGAAATAGCTGCCGATTCCAGGAGTCAATGGCTTTGAAAGCAATGCTGTGGTGAGCAGTGATGTCTTTGCAAGCATTTCACAAATAATGATTCCTATGATGAAATTATAATCCAAAATATTGTAGATTCCTGCAATTGTAAGGCTTGCAACTAAAAATAGTGTTGCAACACCGCCTGAACCCACACTGGAGTCTTTCATGACTCTGATTTTACGTTCAGGCTCCCCATGAACCATCACTCCATCGGCCATGTCCATCACACCATCCAGGTGATTGTATCCTGTAATGATCATTAGAAACGCATAAACAATGACTGCTGCGAAAAATGAGTTCAAATGCAATATCTCCAAGGAGATGTAACCGCAAATTGCCGCTAAAATACCGATGAAAATGTGTATGAATGGCCATGCCCAAGTCAATTTTGTCATATACTCAATTGAAGTGAACACATTAATCGGCAAGATTGTTGAAAAGGTTAAAAGTCCTAAAAGTGATCTTATTGGGGAAAATTCCTCATCTTCAAAATAGCTATCGTCTTCCATAATTATTCCTCATACGGTTACAACTAAAATTCTCTAAAATTAAATTTTATAAATTATAATTATTATAGTTTTTAGGTGATATGTCAATCATCCAATAATCTTTCAACTTCATCCTTATGTTGAAACAAAACACAACCACCCTCATGGTCATCCAACAGGAGCCCTCCGTCCCTAAGGGACTTGAAGAGTTTTGAATCCAACACCTCAAGAAGGGAAGCGTCTTTTACATTGATATCGGAATACGGTGAAGCAGGACAAGGTTCCGCACCGCCCTGTGAATTGATGTGGAAAAATCCTCTTCCAGCGGCCAAACAGCCTCCAGAAGTTTTTTCATCACCCGGAAATGATAGGAACAGCATGTCCATATATTTTTCACGCAAATAATCAAGCCTTTCGAGAAGCATTTCCCTTTCCTCATCTCCAGGAGCCAAATCAACTGTCTCTTGATTGACTGGAACATATTCTATAAAGAACACCACCTTACACCCCAGCTCATAGAGATAATTGATGAAGTCATCACGAATCAGTGAGTCCAGGTTTCCCCTTGTGAAGGTTACTGAAGCCCCAAATATCAAGTCCTTCTTTTTCATCAAATCCATTGACTTTATCAGTTGGCTGTAGACTCCCTCTCCCCTTCTGGAGTCGGTGTCTGCCTCATCACCTTCAATGGAAAATATCGGGACAAGATTTCTATTCCTATCAAACAATTTGAGATAATCCTCATTCATGATTGTGCCGTTGGTGAAAATTGGGAACAGGATTTCTGGAAATTGGGTTGCCCTTGTTATGACGTCCTCCCGTAACATCGGCTCTCCTCCGGCAATTACTATGAAACTGATTCCAAGCTCTTTAGCCTGATTGAATATGTCCCCCCATTCATCGCCTGTAAGCTGATTTTGAGGTGTTTCATCGCTGCATGCATCATTGGCTCTGGAATAGCATCCTGTGCAGTGCAGATTGCAGCTGCTGGTGACGCTTGCAATCAGGAAAACCGGAATGTGATGTCCCATATCCTCATAATCCTGCCTGATTTCAGTGGCCTTTTTGGCATGTTTTGAAAATCTGAGTAAAAAGAGACTTTCCTTAGGATTCCTGAGGGTGGCTTTCATGGCATTCTTCACGATATATTCAACGCCCTCTGCCAGATATTCCTGAATGTCAAAATCATCGCCCATAATCTCACTCAAGTTAAAATCAGTCTTCCAATACCCTGGACACACATCCCGCAATCAGCCCTGCAAAAGCATCGTCAAGAACCGGAGGCAATCCGTAGATTATTCCAGGTTTTAATTCATCATATTTCTTAAAGTTGAATGTTGCCTTGGTTCCGCCAATCTGATTGGCAATGGCAATTCCCAATACGTCATCACTATTAAGAGACTTGTCACTTGAATCTATTTCTCGTATCCTGTGTGCGCTCAAGTCCTTTTCTGTCCTCATTGCAGCAACCAAAAGTGCAATCACATTAATGTCAGTTAACGATTTAAGAATCTGGGCCTTTAATTTCTCTTCTAGTTGAGGTTTCTGTTCGCCATCATCCAGAAGTTCCAATCCCACCTCGACAAGATCCCCAATCAGAATTCCTTCAGACACAAGATAGTCCAGAATTCCGAATGTCAATTTTAAATGCTCGAAAGCATCCTCAAGGCTGATTTCAATGGCATCACTGATTCTTATCCTTAACTCGTCAAAATCAATATCATCGTATTCCACATTGTTGATGTCAAGTGAATCCCCTTCAGTTTCGGGAACATTTCCAAGAACGGCCATAAAATCATTATCATTTAAGATATGTTGAATGTGCAGCGGCAATGCCATGTTTGCCAATGCCTTGGCTTTTGAAGATGTTGCCAGCTTAAAAATCTTAAGCAAACCCTTTGGCGAAATCAGTTTATCGATGTAAATCACATGACTTAAGTTGATTCTTGCATCGCTGAAACCCTTTGGAGAGTTTGCAACCTTCAGTCCATCAGTGAAATCCTCAATGACAATGTCATTTGCCATGAATGTGAAAATGGTCAAATCATCATAGGTGTTTGTAAAGTAATCCAAGGATTCTGTTGCCTGTGCAATATAGGAACCCTTTAAATGGTTAAATATCTCAGCCTTCTTTGCAGTCGCCTTAAAATCATCTTTTGCCTTTACAATGTTCACATTTTCAACAATGTCAATACCATCGCTTACGGTAAAGTCGCTGAAGGCAAGGAAATGATTTGGATTATTGATGCAAATCCCATAATCCTTTTCGATGATATTCAATTTCATGTGATAATGTATATTAATTATTTAATTTAAATCTATATTATAATATCAAAAAGGACTTATAATTATGACAATCATTATTGACCCTCAAGCTAGCGGAATAGCAGGAAATATGCTGATTGGAGCATTTGTTGATTTAGGGGCAGATGCCGATGAACTGAAGGAAATCATGGAAAAATCAGCCTTTGAATTCGGAAAAATTGAAGTGACATTTGAAAAGGTATCAAAGCATGGCATCGACTCCACATTCTGCCATGTTGAAATGCTGGAGCAAAAGCCCTGCATCAATTACAGGGAATTCATTTCAAAAATAGAGAATCTTGATTTGAATGAGAATGTCCTTGAAACTTCAATTAGGATATTCAGAAGGATAGCTGAAGCCGAAAGCAAGGTTCATGGGAAAACCTTGGATGAAGTGCATTTCCATGAGGTTGGGGCTAGCGATGCGGTCGCTGATGTGATAGGTTCCGTATATGCTTTTTATTCACTTGGCTATGATTTACAAAAGGTTATCGGCCTTCCTATAGCTGTTGGAGGAGGCAGGGTCAAGACCGCCCATGGAACAATACCGGTTCCTGCACCTGCTGTTGTTGAGATTTTAAAGGATGCAAATATGGTTGGAGGTCCTGTTGACAGTGAGCTTGCAACACCGACAGGTTCTGCAATCTATATGGAGCTGTGTGATGAGATTAAAGAGTTCATTCCTCAAATTAAGGCTAAAAATGTTGGTTATGGTGCTGGAAGAAAGGATTTCGACCACCCTAATGTCTTGAGGATAATTGAAAGCTCAGACATCACAGAAAGCGACAGGATTGATGTCATTGAGACCAATCTTGACCATTTGACCGGAGAGGAAATCGGATATCTCTTCGATACCCTGCTTGACATCGGTGCAAGCGACGTTTCAATCACTCCGATAATAATGAAGAAGAACCGCCAGGGAAGTCTCCTGAAAGTAATTTCCAAGAGGGAAAGACGTGAAGACATCATCAATGCCATCTTCAAGGAGACCGGCAGTTTGGGCATTAGAATAGCTCCCCATATGCATAGGGGAATTGCCAAAAGAGAATTCGAAACCAAAACATTTGACATTAACGGCAAGGATTATGATGTGACCTTCAAAATAGGTTATGTCAACGGCAAAGTGATTTCCAAAAGGCCGGAATATGAGGACCTGAAAAGAATTGCAAAGGAAACAGGACTTGCCTTAAGAGAAGTTAAAGAGTTGGTAAGATGAAAAAGGCAATAAGCGTTTTTTCAGGAGGCCTTGACTGTACCGTTGCAACCTGCGTTTACGATAATGATTATGAAATTCATGCCATCACATTCAATTACGGCCAAAAGGCATTCGCCCAGGAACTGAAGGCATCAAGAAAGATTTGTGAAAAGATGGGCTGGACCCATGAGGTCATTGACCTGCCTTGGCTGTCCGACATCAGCAATTCAAGCCTGAATACCGATGAGGACATTCCTGAAGTGTCTGAAAACAATTTGGATGACATTGACAAAAGCAGCGAAACCGCAAGCAACGTTTGGGTTCCTGCCAGAAATACGGTTTTCACATCAATCGCATTATCCTATGCCGAAAGCATTGGCGCTGAGATAATAATAGTCGGCTGGAACAATGAGGAGGGATTGACATTCCCTGACAATTCACAAGAGTTCCTAAATGAATTCAACGAATTGATAAAAGTAGGATCTCCAGATAAAATAAGAATTGAAGCACCAGCCATTAATTTGAATAAAGAGGAATTGGTTGAGTTAGGTGTTAAAGTTGGTGCTCCAATGAAATTAAGTTACTCCTGTTATAAGGGAGAAGATGAACCCTGCGGCGTTTGTGAGAGTTGTGTGAGGCGAAATAGAGCATTTAAAAAAGTTGGAATATGATTAAAGATTTAATCATATTTTTCCATATCCTTTTTCCATCTTGCATCATCCAAACTTATCTTATTCAACATGCAATCCCTTGCATTGGATACTGACGCGTACATATCGTCAATACTTTCCCTTGATTTTTTATAATTTGCAATGCGGGACCTTTTAAATCCAAAGTTTGCAGCCTCTGAATATGAGTCAATATCCGCTCCGATGTAGATGAATTCCCATTTGTGGTTTTCAATCAGGTTTCTGATTTGCTGTTTGGAGTATTCATGTGATGCGTTTTCATATCCATCAGTCATGATTACAACCAATGCATTGTTGTCGATTTCCTTATCGAGGGTGTTGATGGTTTTTCCGATTGCATCCAAAAGTGCAGTTGATCCTCTTACCCAATATTCCTTGTCGGTTAGTTCTGCCACATCGTGTATTGGTTTTCTTTTGTATAATACTTCGTATTCATGGTCAAAGAGTATGGTTGTCACATAGGTCTCCAAGTCCTTTTCCATTTCTTTTTTAATGAATGAATTGAACCCTCCGATTGTGTCACTTTCGGAACCGCTCATTGATCCGCTCCTGTCCATTATGAATATCAAATCCATAGCTTCCGGTTTTTCAATGGTTGTCATGTTTATCACTTCCTTAGTTATATGTTAGTAAATTGTGTTTAACTTACACACAATATATTAACAACTGGTAGTATATAAATGTTTTGAAAATAAGCATTAAAAAATCAAAAAAAGTTTCCACACTCATCACAATTCCGACAAGAGCGGAAACAAAGTTGAAAAAAAATAATTATTCCAAATCCTCTAAAACCTCAAAGCCTTCCTCAGACAATCTATAAAGACGACCTTTTCTGGATTGTGGATTGAGGCACTCTACAAGGTCCTGTTCCTTAAGTTCCCTTAAAACATTGGATATGTGATTTCTCAAGATTCCGCTGTCGTTGGCAATCTCGGTTGGAATCTTGACATCATCCCCAATGGCCTTCAAGACCTTTACCCTATAAGAGGATCTCTTAACGTATTTTGATTTGTCATTCATAAAAATCATCCCTTTAAAGCTTGTTTCCACAGTTGGTGCAGAACTTATCTCCGTCAGATATGGTCGCACCGCACTTTGGACACTTAGGCTCAGTTTCAAACTTTTCACCGCAATTTGTGCAGAACTTATCGCCCGCCTCAACTTTAGCGCCACATTTTTTACAATGCATTACTCCAGCATCATTTAAATGCGCTTCCTTCAATTCCTCTTTTGGAGTTGGAGTGTTGGCAACAACCGGCTGTGAGTAAAAATCAGCCTGATTTTCAATTTCAACAATCAGCTCATTCATTGCTGCAATCCTTTTTGAATCTGCGGGGTGTGTGGAGAAGAAATCATGCTCATTGGAATTCTGATTTGACATGTCCTGCCAGAAATGAGGGATATGTGAAATGTCATAACCTGCCCAATGGATAATCATCATGCCCAAACGGTCTGCCTCAAGCTCCTGGTCCCTTCCCCATGGATTCATAAGGAGGAATTGTGAACCAACGGTGGCAACATTTGTGGCCGCACGTGTCAGTGAGCCCAATCCTCCCAAACCGACAAGGTCCATAGCAATACTGCCTATCCAAGCGGCTGATGAGATTGCGTTCTGGGCATTTTGAGCGCTGATTCTTGTTCTTGAATGGTCAAGCAACGCGTGTGCCATCTCATGGCCTAAAATAAAGGCAACCTTCTCTTCGGTGTTTGCAACTGATAGAATGCCTGAAAACATCACGATCTTTCCTCCAGGCATGCAGAACGCATTGACGGTATTGTCCGCCACCAAATGAACGTCCCAGTCATAATAATCCTCAACGTAATCAAGCCTTCCAATCCTATCCAGATATGCATTGACTGCATTTATTAGCTTGACTGCAACGTTTATTACAATCTGGCCGTTTTGGGTGTTGTCTAGCAATTGCGCCTGATTGATCATACTATAATATTCATTGTAGGAGTCCTGCAGAAATTTATCGTCATTTACCATGTCAAAATGTTTCTTGCCAGTGAATGGGTTTATTGCACTTCTATCATCTTTTGCCATGATTAAATTTATTAATACTTTGTGTATAAAAACTTTTTCAAAATAGGGGCAAGTCACTGAAGCTATGTTATGGAACAAAAACTATATTTAACAAGTTTTTTATAATATGTTCATTAAATTTAAATTTAAGTAAAGGTGAAAACTATGATGCATAAAATATGTCCAAGATGCGGATCAACAAATATTGACTGGATTATTCCACAAAACTGGTCTCAGTGCGTTTGCAAGGATTGCGATTACACCGGACCCATTGTTGAAGGAAACGACGAATTTGCTGAAGAAATTCGTGAAAACTACAAGCAATATTTAAAAGAACAAGAAGAAGAATGAATTTAAGATTTTACCATCAACACCATAACTATTAGCGGGGCCAACAGACCCCGTGCACAAAATTAAAAAAAAAACTTATTTTAATATTTAAAACAGGTACTGGTTTTCTTAGAATAGCAGTTATTGCAGCTTTGACAGATTGACTCTCCCTCACCATTAGCTTTCCACTCAGCCAGGAAGTCTGCCTGTGCCACAAACGGCTTGGACATTGACATGAATTCCACATTTGAATGGTTCAAGACATCATTCATTGATTTCATGTCCCTTAATGATCCTCCCAAAATAACGGGAATCTCTAAAGAGTCAATCAACTCATCGGCATATACCAAGAATGGATTCTTTTCCCTGCCGTCGTAAAGATATGAAATGGTGCGTGCGGTCAATTGTATGCTGTCGGCTCCTGCCTTTTCCAATTCCTTTGCAACCTTGATACTTTCCTCTGCAGTCATTCCGCCCTTTCTTACATCCCATGGATTGATTCTGATGCTCACATGCATGTCCATGGTCTTCTTGATGACCTTGATAATCTCTGATGCGATTCTTACCCGGTTTTCAGTGTTTCCACCATATTGGTCATTTCTTTGGTTAAAGTAAGGGTTGATGAAACGTGCCAAATAGAAATTGTTTCCCATGTCAATCTGAATACCATCAAAGCCTGCAAATGAGAATTTCTTGGCCGCCATAATCACTTCAGCCTGTAATTTTCTTATACCCTCAATTTTCAAATCGTTAGGTTCGGCCTTTTGATTTTCGCCATCGTCATAGTAAAAGAACGCCAGCTGTCCGAGTATTGGCACATCATAGTTGTGGCAGATATCTGTCACCATCTTATAATCCTTAACAAATCCCAAATAATTTAGGCTTGATGAATATGGGGCAAAACGGTCCTTATGGTCCAGCACAAACATTTCTGAGACAATCAAACCTGTTCCTGAACTTGCAATCTTTTCATACTTATCATAAATTGCAGGTGATAGGAAACCTCCCTCTTCTGTTTCTGTTTCCCAAGTACCTGTCCTTACAATCCTACTGTTTAAATTTAACTCTCCGAATTGGCATTCGTCAAAAATATCTTTCATGATAATCACTTGAACTACTTCTTTTATATTATTATAATCCTAAAAAGTATTTAAAGATAATAGTAATGTCAAAATAACCGAAAAGTGATAAGTATATATTATATAACTAAAAAAGGTTTATATAACTAGTTAAATGGAGGGAAAAATATGGTAAATGCAATTCTTGCAGCAGTATTATCCTTTTTAATACCAGGTTTAGGTCAAGCTATTGCTGGAGACATTAAAAAGGGTATTATCTTTTTCGTGATTGCTATTGTTCTAGCAGGTATCGCATCATTAATATTTAGAACTTGGTTTGCAGGTATAGTAAACCTTTTATACAGTTTATTTGCTGCATATGATGCTTATCAAATGGCACAATAGTTTAAAAAAGAATGAATCAAAATCGGAGTTTTTTAACTCCACTTTTTCTATTTTTATCAAATTTGAGGGCGACTCAAAATTAATTATTTTTTAAAAATTTTTTTGCATTAATTTTTATTATTTTCAGGTATTTTGTTTGTTGTTTTGGTGTATGAGTTCGTTTTGTATTGTTTCGTTGTATATTCGTTTTAAATTGTGTGATATTGCGAGTAATTTTGCTTCTGTTTGTGTTCTTTTTAGTCCAGTTGTGTTGAATTCTGTTACTTTTAGATTTTGTTTTATATTTCCAAATGGCCATTCTGCTGTTTTTGATCGTTTTTTATAGATTTCTTGAGCCCAATCTGTTTCCATTTTTCTGAGCATTTTTATTTTGTTTGGATTTCCATAATCGGTTATGATTCTATTGTATCTTTTTCCACAGCATTCTTGGTGTTTTGGGCATGTTTTGCAGTTGTTTGTCCAGTATGCG